>DRJH01000176.1 GCA_011052285.1 Gammaproteobacteria bacterium | reverse complement strand
CACATACCAGGGCAAATTCACCCGCTACCTTGGCTTTCCCACCTACACTGAAGCCGCGACATCCACCATTTTTTACCTGCCCAAATACCGGCTCTACAATGACCTTGCGTTATTATACCCTATACTGTTGATTACTATATGATAATTAATCATTTTCAGAGACAATTATCTCTGTGATCATCTCAATTGCCATAGCGGGGTAATTCACCCTTTCTATTCTCGGACAGCCCCCTAGACCTAACCCCGTGATCCCAGAAAAGCCTCGCGAATTTTTACAGCAGCTTCCCGCAGCTGTTCTGCATGCTCCAGCGCGCACTGCATGGACATCCGCTGGGTGGGTACGTGGACCGCCAGGGTGGCAATCAGACGGTTATTTTCATCTTCTATGGGTACGGCAATCGCCACCATGCCATCGACGAATTCCTCGTTATCCGAGCCGATTTTAGTACGGCGTATTTCCGCCAGTGCCGCGAGGAGTTGATCCCGATCGGTGAGGGTATTTTCCGTATGTTTGCTGAGGGGCAGGGAATCGACTAATTGACGGCGCTGCGATTTGCGCAAAGAGCTCAAATAGAGCTTGCCGCTTGCCGTGCAATGAAAAGGCACTTGATCCCCAACCGGGAAATGTACCCGCAAGGGCCAACGGGTTTCCACGCGGTCAAGATACTGCATGCCGGCACTTCCAGGAATGGTGATATTGCAGGTCTCACCGATTTGTTCGGACAGGTGCTGCAACACGGCATGCCTGGCCTGGGTGTAGTTTGCGAAACCCAGTACGCAGGATGCGATAGTACGTAACCGTACGCCAGGCAAATAGTGCCGTCCGTCAATATCTTTTTCCAGAAACCGTTCGTTTTCAAGCCGCTGACACAGTCGGTGAATGGTGGGCTTGGGCAGTTTCAGAATCTCGTTGATTTCGGTCGGCACCATCGGAGCACCGGCTTTCACCAGCACTTCCAGAATGTAAAGGCTGCGAATTCCGGTGGGTACGCGCCCGGCTTTCAACTTGTCATCAGGTTTCAAGGTATTGACAGCGTTTGGTTGGTCCGAAGGTTACTGGTAGACACCGGCGCCCTGTTGTAGGAGCAGTATCGTGGAAAGCGATGGTATCAATGCTATTGCAGCCCACACCGCCAGCAACGAGATCAGGTAAGGCATGGTATAGTGCAAGAGCCTGAAATAGGGGATCCCGGTAATACCGCTCGCCACGTATAGGTTCAAGCCGTACGGCGGTGTGATGAAGCCGATGGCATCGCCGACCAGGAATATGACTGCAAAATGAATCGGGTTAACACCGACTGTGGCGGCAATGGGCGCCAGAATCGGGGCTAGAATAATCGTGTTCGGCAAGCTTTCCAGTATCGTTCCCGCCGCCAGCACCAGTGCCATGCTGGCGAACAAAACCGCATAATAACCCCCAAACTGAGTGAACAGATCCGTCACGAAGGCTTTGGCCCCCAGCAAGGTCAATATCTGCTGCATGACCACAGAGACCGCGATCAGCGGGGCCAGCAAGCCGTTAATTTGCCCTGAGCGCAAAATCAGCTTGGGAATTTTCAGGAGCGTGAATCCTGGAACCACCAGGCTGGCCAGGATCCCGCGCCGATCAATTTCAGCGACATGCGCCCCACCTTCTGCATAGTACGCCGGTTCCTCGTGCGAATCGCCGTCGGCCGGCGTGGCCACCGGGGCTGGAGTTCGCCGTGTCAGCCACTTATGAATCGGGTAACTGATAAGACCGGCAATGGTGCAGAATCCCACCGTAACACCGGCGGCTTCCGTGGGTGAAAACGCGCCGGTGTAAATTCCCCACAGCACCAACCCGATAGCAAAGAAACCAAGCCAGGCGCCTAATGCGGCCCGCAGTACCCGTTTAATCTTGAATTGGATGAGATGCCCCCAGCCGTTGCGGTGACAGATATACCAACTCGTCAATTGCATGGCAGTGACCATCAAGACACCGGGCAGCAGCCCACCAATGAATAAATCACTGATCGACAGGTTCATGAGAAACCCGTAGACAATGAAGATGATACTGGGCGGAATGATAATGCCCACAGTACCGCCGGCAGCGATTGTTGCCGCGGAGAAATATTTGTCGTATCCGCCTTTGACCATCTCCGGGTGCATGATCGAACCGATCGCCGCGGTGGTCGCGGAGTTGGAGCCGGAGATGGCCGCGAACAGGCCGCAGGCCCCCAGGGAGGCCATCGCCAGCCCGCCGCGCAACCAGCCGAGGGCGGAGTACACAAGATCGGACAGGCGCTTGGCGATGCCGGCGCCATTGATCAAGTCACCTGTAAGTATAAACAGTGGTAACGCCAGCAGGCCGAAGAAATTCAAACCTTCGTAGAGTGTGACCCCCAGGTTGGCCAGGGTGAAATCAATCACCAGGCTGACACCGATCACCCAGTAACCGATCACCAGGAAGATGGGTACGCCCAGCACGAACAGCGCGGTCACACCTAAGGAAACCAGCAGTATCAGTGTGCCGTTATCCATGCTTAAGCCTCATCATTCACCGAAGATGCTGGTTTGCAAATGAAACGGTTCGCCGGCGCGAAACACGCTGACATCATCCACGATGTTCTGAATAACCCGTATGATCAGCAGGCTGAAGGCGAAAGGAGTCGCCAGGTAAAACCACCATTGCATGACATCGTCGGTCCCTTGCACGATGGCGAAATTATCCCGCGACAGGATCACCTGTTCGGTTGTGTAGTAAATGACAATCACCGAGAAAATGATCCACAGAAGATTATCCAGCAGCAGGCAGGCGAACTGCCCCTTGTAGGGCAGACGCACACGCAGTTCATCGAACCGCAGATGGGTTCTGATCCGGACGTTATAGGCGCACCCGGTCCACACCACCCACAAAAACAGGTAGATGGGGATGGTGCTGCTCCAGGCCGCTTGCTCGTTGAAGACGAAACGACGGATGACTTCGGTGAATATTATTCCCGCCATGAGCGTGTAGCCGACGATAATGACGATTCGCTCAATATACTGATCGAGCCACCTGAGTACGACCATATCCGTACCTCCTTTATGGTTATTATTATGCAAAGTTGCCGCCGGCGCACGACGGCGCCGGCAGGCAGGGGT
>DRJH01000175.1 GCA_011052285.1 Gammaproteobacteria bacterium | reverse complement strand
GCGTCTGTTAATCGGTAATCCATTTCAGCGAGGCCTGAGGTTGCCGGATAACCGAGATAGTTGATCTGTAACGGGGCCGGTTTGCAGGCAAATGTTCTTAGCCGGTGCTGACCGGAATGGCCGGCAAGGTCCACAAGAATGTCGATCCGTTCCCTGCGGATCAGTTCGGAGAGTTGTTCGTCACTCAGGCTCTTGACTGTATGCCATTCCGGGGCCAGCCCCCGTAGTTTCGCGGTAACGTCATCAACTTTCAGGCTGTCTGCAAAACATACGGAGGTCACACGGCCAGGATTGTGGTTCGCGAGAATGGGCATCATGAAGGCTGAAACAGGATGGTGGTGAAAATCCGGAGACAGGTATCCTACGCGTAGCGGCCGATTCGTCTGCCGGTCGTTGCTCCATGTGGTAAAGCGGGGTAGTTTCCCTGTGTGCTGGTCTGCCCAGGTCTTGTGTGCATCAAGCAGTTTATGTCCGCTCGTGCCCGGAAGATAGTTCAGTAGAAAAATACGGTTGCTGTGTGCCTGCCAGAAGCCTGGTTTTAAATCGATGGCTTTTTGGTAGGCCTTTTCGGCTTGTTCCAGCAGTCCCTGCGCCTGAAGTATGGTGGCGATATTGTTGTGGACCTCCGCCAAATCCGGCTGCAGCTTTAATGACATGCGGTAGTAGGTCAGCGCCTTATCCAGGTGGGTTGCCACACGGTACATATTTCCGATCTGGTTGAACAAGCTGACGTTGCCGGGAAAACGTTGGCAGGTTTCTGCAAAAACGCGTTCCGCCTCGTCGTATCGGGCCTGGCGCAGCAGCGAGTTGCCGTGCCCGACGCAGGCGGGTGCAAGCTGCGGGTTGATTGCCCGGGCGCGTACGAAAAAGGTTTCGGCCCGTTGCGGCATTTGTCTGCGCATGCAAACCCGGGCCAGGTGGACAAGGCTGTGTGCGTCCTGTGGAAGTTTCGCGGTAGCTCGGGTCAGCATCTCGTCGGCTTGCTCAAGTTCGCCCAGTTCTGCACAGGCTATACCGGTTACCAGCAGCGCGTGTGCATGTTCAGCGTTGATTGCCAAAGACTGTCCGGCACAGTCCTTTGCCTCAGCCATGCGCCCCGCTCTGATATGGGTGTCTGCCAGCATGGCCCAGGCATCTGTGTGGCCGGGTTGTTGCTGTAGTACTTGTTGAAGGTGTTGAGCCGCCTGTTCTGTATGATTGAGTTTTGTCAGTGTCACGGCCAGCTGAAATCGTGCCGGTACCCGGTGCGGGTCGATACGGCAGAGTTCCTCGAACAGCCGAACGGCATCCGCAAGGCGCCCCTGGGAAATGTGGGCCTGTGCTTGTTCTTCGAGTTGTTCCTGTTCCACTTCAGACTCCGGCAGGTTTTCTCGGGAAGCACTTTGGCCTCCGCTACCCGGTTGTGCGCGAAGAGCTGTATTATCTGTTTTTTTTGCCCCGTTACCCTTATTTGTAGCGCTCCAGCGCTTCCCTAAGCGGCTCCAGATGTTGTTCATAATGTTTCCAGCGACCGGATGACTTTTTATAGATCGGCTGGCGTACCTGGTCGTAGCTTGCTGTTCCTACAAAGCGTTTGGTCTTATGGAACTGCAGACACCGCTCGTCCCATTCCAGTCCGCAGAACTCTACCAGGGAGCGGCTGATGGACTCCTGGTTGGCGACCAGTTCTTCATACTGTACTTCGAACATCGGTATAGACAGTATGGTTTTCCAGTGCCGCATGATCCTCTCATATTCCCGGTAGAAGACGCTCAGGTTCTGCAGGTCGTAGGAATAAGGGTGACTGCGCGAAAAATCCTGGAAGTAACAGGACAGACAGGTATCCATAGGATCCCGCATGCAATGGATCACGCGGGCATCCGGGAACAGGAGTTCAATCAGCCCAAGATGCATGAAATTGCCGGGCATCTTGTCGATTACCCGGGAGGCGTCGGCTGACAATTCCTTGATGCGGTCGAGATAGTCCTGTGCAAGTTTGTCCATCTTGTCCTGGGTCAACAGGGGCAGGCAGTGGGGGTACTGTTTTTCGCTGCTCAGTATCGTGTGCAGGGACAGCGGAAGCTGGACGATATAGGGGAGTTCTCCAGCGCCGAATATCTCCGGGTGGCTGGCCAGGATTTGTTCGACCAGGCTGGTGCCGGAGCGCGGCATGCCGACAACGAATACGGGCCGTTCCGAACGGATCGTGGCGCGTGGTGTACGCATCATAAAATCGGGGTTGTATGTCTTTATCAGGGTCTTGACTTCGGCAGCATGTCTGAGCGCATCGAAAACCAGCGGTTTTGATTCATTGCCTTGCCGATAGTAGGAGATAGCCTTGTCGTATTCGCCTGTTGCATCATAAAGTCTGCCCAGGTTGAAGTGCAGGCTGCGCTGGTTGCCGCTGGGCAGAAGCGGGTTCTTCAGCATTTTCTCCAGCAAGGCGATGGCCTCTTCCTGCCGGCCAAGGTTCTTGCTGATCAGGCCGAAGGCAAGCGCCACGTTAATATAATCGGGTTCGATATCGTCCATCCCCTTTTCCAGTATCGGGCGCAGATGCTGATAGGCGGCTTCCTTGTCACCGGTATGGATGGCGATGTTTGCCGCCAGCGCAATGGCGTTGATATTGTCTGGTTCGATCTCCAGGGCGAGGTTGCAGTGTTTCAGTGCTTCATCGGGTTTCTGTAGGGTGATAACCGCAGCAGCCAGGGCAATGTGGGCGTCGACGAAGCCCGGTTTGCAGCGCAGCGCTTCCCGGCAACTGGCCACGGCTTCGGTCTGTCGGCCCATGCTGTTCAGTGAGATGGCCAGTTTGTGATGGGCCTCAGCGTGGTCCGGATTGGAGCTGATGGCCTTCTGCAAGTTGATTTCCGCCTCCATGTAGTTGCCTTTTACCTGGAGCAGATTGGCGAGATGGACATACGCCTCCGTGTAATCCGATTTTAGGCGAAGCGCAGTCTGCAGGCAGTTTTCGGCTTCGTCGAGTTGTCCCTGTGCTATCAGAGCCAGAGCCAGGTTATTGTGGATTTCGGCGACGCTGGGTTCAAATATCAGTGCTTGCTGATAAGCGGAAGCGGCCTCTTCCTGTTTGCCCTGGAGACTCAGTACATAGCCAAGATTGGCATGTATTTTGGGGTAATCCGGCTGGAGCCGGGTTACATTTCGATAGCTGGCTTCGGCCTCGGCATACCGTTTCTGTTCCTGGGATATCACGCCGGCGTTGAAATGGGTCAATGGCAGTTCGGGGTTGATGTGTAGCGCCTGCTGATAATGTTCTTTTGCGGCTTCAAGTTCTCCCTGATTGTGCATCATGATACCGATCCGAGTGTGCGATTCAGCGCTATCGGGATTGATTTCCAGATTTCTGCGATAGCATGCTATAGCTTCATCAGCTCTATCGGCGTTGCTGCCGGCTTCCAGTATAGTGCCAAGAAGAAAGTGTGCCTCTGCCATATCCGGTTGTATGGCGAGTGTTTGGCGGCAGGAGGACTCTGCCGCTTCAGTATTTCCCGATTGGAGCTGAGCCCGGCTTAACATGAACCAGACCATGGGGAGGTTGGGTTGCACCTCCACTATGTATTGGTAAATGGCGACCGCTTCCTCAAGGTTTCCCAGTTGCTGCAGCGTATTCGCCAAGTTTACCCGAGCCTCGATCGAATCCGGTTGATATAAAACAGCTTGCCGGCAATAGTGCTCGGCTTGTTCGTAGTTGCCGAGCATGCCATTGATGCCACCCAGCATTATCCAGGCTTCAGCATAATCGGGTTTACTGTCGATTGCCTGCTGCAGACTGGCGCTAGCTTCCTGGAGATCGCCTGTGACACGTAACAGGTTGCCGAGCTGGTAATGGGCCTCTGCCAGACCGGGATCCAGCGTGGTAGCCTGGTGCAGGAATGAGATCGCTTCGGGGATGTCGCCCAGTTCGCCGCTGATGGCGCCACGCATCATCCAGGCATCGGCGTTGTCGGGGTCCAGCCGGGTGATTTGATCATAAAGGGTTTTGGCCCCGGCTAAATTGCCGCTTTCAATCAGTGTGTGAGCCTGGTCTGTCAGTTTGTTGGTATCCTGCTGGGGCATCTGTGCGTACTCTTTAATAACTTATCTGAAAAACAAATAAATATTATGCCGGTGAGGGGTGATGAACAACACCCCCAAAAAGGGTTGGCTTTTGTTTTTAAGGTCTGTCTTGTTGTGAATGACTAATAATAACGTATTTTTCAGCCCGTGCTAACTGGCATCATAGCTGCCCATGGTCGCGGAAGATATCCACCACTACCAGGGTGGCACGGCGATATGGCTTCGGTCCCAAAAACATCTTCCCATTATTTCTTGTTTTGCACATCACTTGCATGTGTCTTCTCTGCAATGACATTCACGCTGATAGGCCCGCCCTTTACCACCAGATTACTCGTATCCTGAAATAGCCCGAAGCTGCTTACCCTGCGCATGTTGGAAAAGCCTGCTTGCTGGAGAAATATGCCGAGAAACTCCTGATTCAAGCCGACCACGTGGTAATCATAGTTATCAACGTGCCCCCCGAACATCATTCGCATCACATGAAAACGTTCATTTATGTCCATCTTATCCTTTGCCATGAACAATTGGCACAGCACATCCATATCCGGCACACTGATGTATATTTTCCCTCCAGGCATTAATACGCGATGCCATTCTTTTAGAACCGCAGCGAGTTCTACCTTGTAATCCATGTGCTCTAGCACATGCGAGGCATAGAGATCACCGAATGTGTCGTCCTGAAATTGAGACAGGTCTCTCGCATCACCCAGGTGATCGACATACGGACCATTAACTGCGTTTAAGACTTCCCATCCGGTTATGTGAATTTTACCGCCAATATGCAGTTTTCTCGTCATTAATGCACCTTGTGTCAGTTACTGGTTCCCACTTTCTACTAATAGGTATAATAGCTCTATAAGTCCCCTTGAGAAACATGATCAGTTCGCATCGATGGCCAGCAAAAGATCCGTTCAGTTAAAGAAACAACAAGCATTAAATTTGCTGAAAAACAACCAGTTGCAAGAATCCATGGCGCTCCTTTCACAGGTTTGCAAGACCAGCAGGAAAGATGATGAGGCGTGGTTTTATCTTGGTGCGGTACATGGGCGGCTTGGGCGCAATCAGGATGCTGCAGAATGTTTTCGCCGCGCGATTACCTTACAGCCAGGAAATGCCATGTCCCACTTTAATCTGGGAACTGCATTACAGGGCCAGGGGAAACTCTCCGAAGCAATCGCATGTCATCGGCGGGCATTAACCCTCCAACCCGATTTTTTACCGGCCTATAATTCTCTTGGAAGCGCGCTACGAATGCAGGGACAACTTGAAGAAGCCGAGGATTGTTTTAAAAAAGTGTTGCGACAAGAGCCTGACTCACAGGAAGTATTGAACCAGTTGGGTGCCATATATTCGGCACGGGAAAACCATATGGAAGCGTTGATTTGTTTCCAGAAAGCGCTACGTATCCAGCCTGGATATGTGGATGCGCTGAATAATTATGGTGTCGTACTGCGTGCTACGGGTAAATATAAAGAAGCTGCGGCAGCATTCAAGGAGGCTCTGACCAGGAAACCTGACTATGCTGAAGCATACTCCAATCTGGGCATGGTTCTAGAAGATCAGCATCAGCATATCGAGGCGGAACAATATTTCCGCAAGGCCCTGACAATTAACCCACGTTATAAAGATGCACATAATAATCTTGGTCTTGCGCTGCTTTTTCAGTGGCGTCTGGGTGAAGCGATAGCGAGTTTTCAGCAGGCAATTAGTATTGATTCCGGGCTTGCAGAGGCGTACGCAAATTTGGGGTTGGCCCAGCAGGTGAGCGGGGGAATTGATGTAGCAATCGACAGTTTCAGGAAGGCGCTGGATCTGAAACCGGGTTATTATAAAGCGCACGTTAATATCCTGTTTTGCATGAATTACTCAGAAAAATATGAACCGTCGTTTGTTTTTCATGAGCACCGGCAATGGGAATCGAAGTATGGGCATAAGCCCATTGCCAACCCCTGTCCTGACAATCAGGATTCTGAACGTTGCTTGCGGATTGGTTATGTTTCCCCGGACTTGCATAGTCACCCGGTAGCTTTCTTTTTTGAGCCACTATTGGCAAATCATGATCCTGAAAAGTTTGAAACATACTGTTATGCAGAGGTGCGGCGTCCCGACGCAGTGACTGAACGCCTTCGTTCTCTGGCGGGTCATTGGCGGAGCACTCGTGGGTTATCGGATCGAGAAGCGGCCGACCAGATCCATAACGACAGAATCGATATTTTGGTCGACCTGGCGGGACATACTGGCGACAGCCGTCTTCTTGTTTTTACACACAAACCCGCTCCGGTACAGGTTACTTACCTTGGATACCCGAATACCACGGGTCTTTCTTCAGTCGATTATCGCCTTACCGATGGTTGGGCGGATCCTCCAGGGTTGACCGATGAGTACCATTCAGAAGAGTTGGTTCGTTTGCCGCATGGTTTTCTTTGCTACCAGCCACCCCCCGATGCGCCG
>DRJH01000174.1 GCA_011052285.1 Gammaproteobacteria bacterium | reverse complement strand
TCGCAGTGGCGTGACGGACTGACCTGGGACGGGTTGATCGCCGAAATGGACGAGAAACTGAGTTATCCCGGTATGCCCAACATCTGGTGGATGCCCATTCAGACGCGCACCGAGATGCTGGCCACCGGTATACGTTCCAGTCTCGGGATCAAGGTGTTCGGTGATGACCTGGCCGGCATCGAGGCGGCGGCGGTACGCATTGAACGGGCGTTGCAGAAGGACAAGCGTACACAGCCCTATACCCGCAGTGCCTTTGCCGAGCGCCTGACCGGTGGTTATTTCCTGGATTTCGACATCGACCGGGAAAAGATCGCCCGTTACGGATTGACCATCGGCGATGTGGAAGACGTCATCATGGCGGCTGTTGGCGGCGTGGAGGTGTCTGAAACCATCGAGGGGCGCGAACGTTACGCCATCAACCTGCGGTATGCGCGTGAATTCCGTGACAACCCGGAGGCGCTCGAACGTGTGCTGGTGCCGACACCGTCCGGTGCCCAGGTACCGATCGCCCAGTTAGCCGACATGAAGTTCCTTACCGGTCCGCCCATGTTACGTAACGAGGACGGCCAACTGGTGGGTTTTGTGTTCGTGGATGTGAAAGACATCGGCATCGCTGATTATGTTGACCTGGCGCGCCAGGTGGTCAACGAGAAAGCCGCTATCCCGGCCGGTTACCGAATCGCCTGGGCCGGCCAGTTCAAGTACTTCGAGCGCGCCAAAGCCAGGCTTAAGGTGTTGGTGCCGATCACGCTGTTCATTGTGTTTTTCATGTTGTTCCTGAACCGGGGCTCGCTGGTCGAGGCGCTGGTCATTCTGCTGACCATTCCGTTCTCGTTGATTGGCGCCGTGTGGTTGCTGTACCTGCTCGATTACAACCTGAGCGTCGCCGTGGCGGTGGGCATGATCGCACTCGCCGGGCTCGCGGCCGAGATGGGTGTACTCATGATGTTGTATCTCGGTATGAGCTATCACCAGCGGCAGGGTGAGCACCGCCTGAACGATCAACGAGACCTGACAGAAGCCATTGTCGAAGGGGCAGGGCGGCGCATCCGGCCCATGCTGATGACCGGCATGGCGCTGCTGCTCGGTCTGATACCCATCATGTGGAGTACCGGCAGCGGTGCGGATGTCATGAAACGCATTGCGGCTCCCATGGTAGGGGGCGTCACATCTGCACTGTTCATGGTGCTGGTGGTGTTTCCCGCGATCTTTGCCCTGTGGAAAGGGCGCGACAGTTCGTGCGAACAGTCCCGTTCGTGACGATATGAAAGATATGCGAGGTATGCAGTGATTCAACGCTGCGACAATATGCCGCATTCTCACGTACTTTGCACCGTGATATAAGACTTCAATCTCAATAGGAAAAATAAAGGCGTAACACGATGCATAATGGCCTGTATTCTGCGATGTCTGGAAATGACAGGTGGTTCAAGTATTTCAACCGCCCCGTCTTGTTGATGAGTTTGTTTTTTTGCGTCAGCCCGGCAATTGTCTGTGCCCATGGTGTGATCGGTAATCGATTTCTCCCTTCCACATTGGCGATAGAAGACCCCTTTGCTAATGACGAGCTAAGTATCATCGGAGGCTATATAAAGGAATCCGGTCAAGACGGCGAACCATCGGCCAGGATAGCGAGCCTGGATGCCGAATATGCCAAGACGATTACACCGAATGTTGCCTTGTCGATAGGGAATGAATATATACACACTGACCCGGATGGCGGTGAAACACGACGAGGTTTTGGCAACCTGGAACTGGACATAAAGTATCAGTTCTATACCAACATCATGACCGAGAGCATTTTGTCTGCATCGCTGGGCGCCTCCATAGGCAACACCGGCGACACTCACCTGGAAGCCAACGATTTCACGACCCTGTCGCCTGCCATCCTGTTCGGCCAGGGCTTTGTCGTCGACGATCAACAGGGTTGGGGGCGTGCTGCCGGGATCGTTCATCACGATGAAGCCAGCTGTGTTAAGGGGAATGGCACTGACTTGGCCCAGCTGTGCTGCTGCGGTGTGAAGGATCTCTTTCCGGTCTTCAGCGGGTAGATGGAGGAATTGCTCAGGCATGTGAGGCTGCCTCGCCATACTTTTCCAATGCCCCTGCCATCCAGGCGGGCAGGTCGGTGTTTCTCAGAGTTTCAAATTCCTCCGCTGTCAGGCCTGCCCGAATGGCGCTGATCACACTGGATCACGCCTTCATCGACCAGGCGGCACAGCGTTTTGTCCACGGACGCACGGGAACCCAGTTTAAGGAGTCGTGTATTGGTAAACGGTTCACCCCGCCGGACTCGCAATACGTGCTTACGGATTGTTTCGGCTGTAGACATGGTACTGTCTTCCTACTATTGTCAGAAAACCTAATATGTCTTCAGATATTTTTCAAACTGATGAAGTTCCTTGTTGCAGTACTTTTCCTTATGATTCCCATTTCCTTGGCCGGTTTCCATTTGTTAAATGTCGTGCGTGACTTTTGACGGGATCAGTAGAGCATTGTCCTGCATTGTGGTGCAACGTGTGCAATGGGCGCCCCAACAAGTGCTTGATTTTAAAAGACTAGTGGTTGCAAAGGCTGGCTCATAGCCGGTATTTAAAGCAAAAAATGAAGAACATCAGTTCAGATTCGTTTATCCATTCCCAATAGCAGAGTGTCCAGTACTGAGTTGACCAGGACTTCCAGCTTTTCCGGGTGGTCTTGCAAGGAACGCAGTGGTCCGCCACTCGCGAATAGAGCCAGTCCGTGGATGGTGCACCAAGCCGCGTAGGACATATTGATCGCCGCTTCAGGATCCAGCGTCTGAGCAGTTTCATCAATTCGAAACATACCGCCTGTCTGCCCTTATATCGCCCGCCCGGTGCTGTCCGAGAAGCGCTTGTCACTGACCGACACCGGGCAGGTGCGGTATGAACT
>DRJH01000173.1 GCA_011052285.1 Gammaproteobacteria bacterium | reverse complement strand
CTCTAATCCATAAGCTATTTCAAGCTCTCTTCTAAAAGCAGCGGGTAACTTCTCATCATTTTCTTGTATAAAGAAATGCCGCTTTAACCCAAGCGGCCAGGGGCAAGATGCTGGAGGATTCCAGCTTTTTTTAATCTTCGTTTTTCATCAGGATGGTGATAACAGGTTCACCCTGATCACCGGGCCCAACGATTAATTTCAATGTAACTAGCTCTGCTTTCATCGATTCACCATCACGTGGTACTCGATAGAGTTCAAATCGCAGCTGGTCACTTGAACCATTGCTGGTACGAATAGTATGGGAGGCCATGTAAAGAACATCCCACAGCCTTCCAGATTGATCCTGGTAGGCCTGGTTTGCTTTATCCTCTTCAGTCCAGGCAATACAGTCCTCCCAGACAGCTGAGGTGAAGGCTACGGGCCATTTAAATCCGGCCTCCTGTGCCATCGATCCTGCATTAACCAGTACACCATCTTCAATAGCTTGAGCACGGGTATAGCTGTAGATCACGTCACCGAAGAAGGATTCGGTAGGTCGAGTGTTTAATGAGTTAGACATGGTAATTCTCCTTGTTGGATAAAACCGGGTCACAACTCCTTCCCTGTCGGGAAAGAAATGCTTTCCCGGCAGGGTTTTGTGAAAAAAATAACGAACGTCAGAGCAATCCACGTTCAGCGAAAGACACGCTTTCACCGGCTGAGATCACAAAGTGATCAAGCACACGTACATCAACCAGTGCGAGTGCATCCTTGAGCCGCTTTGTAAGCGCTTCATCCGCCATACTGGGTTCTGCAACACCCGATGGGTGGTTGTGGAACAGCACCATAGCGGCTGCATTTGCCTCCATCGCATGTTGCACCACAACACGTGGATACACTGATGCCCCATCAATCGTGCCATGGAACATCTCGTGCAAAGCAATGACCCGATGTCGGTTGTCGAGTAACAAGCAACCGAACACCTCATGGCGATAATCGGCCATTCGAAAACGCAGATAATTTCGCGTCTGGTCAGGGCTACACAATGCACTCCCAGCACGATGCTTAATTGCCAGGGACTTCATTGCCAGTGTCATTACTGAATGCTTCTCTGCATCGTTAAGCTCCGACAGTTTCAGACCTTCAAAACGGTCCTGTATATTTTTCATGGCTGATCTCCATAGATAAAAGAAGACCAGCCCCAGAGGGAATGATCCCCCGTGGGTGAATGAAGCCGGGTAATTTCTTACCCGGCTGGTTTGTACTTAAGCTGCATGATCCTGATCTATTGGATAGGGCTGGCCATCAACCTTGACCCATGACACGCGTAACAACCGTGACTTGAGACTAATACCGGTTTCGCCCGCTTTTTCACCGTTCTTAAATGTGAACGATTCTCCGTACAGATCACTCAATGTGAAGCCGATGAGTACTTTCAACTTCCCTTCAACAGGTGTTTTCAGTTCCCGCACAATGGTTTGTGCCTGTTTACCGGACACATGACATTCAAAATGCGTGTATTGAACGTTTTCAACACTGCCCCGAAGTGCAGCGATGGTGACACTCAAAAAAGGGGTTCCTTCTTTAGGTGCAACCTCTCGGATACGGCTGATATAACCGATACCGCTGGTGTGAAGATCGAAATATTTTGAAACTTCGTTATTTGACATAGCACTTACTCCATAACATTTGTATAAGCCGGTGCAAGCGCGTCCCCAACGGGATTACTTGCCCGGCAGGGTGAGTGGAAGGGAAGATATTTCCCATTCCTTGAAAGATGGATCGACGGAGAATCATTGTGATAAACATTGATAATTCCGCTGTGCACCTGTTGCACGATCCGAAGGTGCCTGTTTTGCCACTGTAACCGCAGTGACCACGTATAAAACCGTTATGAATTCTTTCATTACCTTGCATTACGCTGCCATTGATCCTTCACAGACATATCTCAGATACTTGAGCATGCCGCGGGCATTGGCAAAGGCCGGATGTTCTGCAATGACCTGGTGAGGAAACCAGTCAGAGATGTGTTCAACCAGGGCCACTGTACCGCCGCCGACAAACAGGATGCTATCCAGTTCAATCCCCATCCCCAGCTGTCGTCGGGTTTCTACCAGCAGGCGTTCGACCACTTCCTTTTTCGCATGATCGACCAGCCGACCGACATCAAAATCTTTGCCATGCAGTCGTACGCTGTTTGTCTCAAGGGCATGGGCGACCCGCTGCTCGCTTATAGTTTCCAGATCAAAACGTTCCTGTATGCCATCGGCTACTTTCTGTTTGACATCCAGCATGCCGCATTGCAGCGAACCGGATGATCCATGAATAATCCCCTGATCCTTAACCACCACGTAATCCGTCGTTCGCCCGCCAATATCAATGATGGCCACCGGTACAGACATGCGATCAGTGTCCAGTATTGCATCACCGCCCTGCTCCACGATCACATAGTCATACCAGGCGGCCAGTGCCTCTGGAATGACTTCATGAAAGCTGATGCCAACGGGTAATGCCTCGGATCGTACATGGACAGACTGTTTCAGACTGTCCTGTTTCTTCTGAATTGCTTCACGGCGCAGTTCGCCGTTGTTGCGGTAAAAAGCATTGACGGGTAAGCCCGATACCGCGTGAATTGTCTGGCCTGACAGCCCGATGTCCTGCAGCGCATGTTGAACGATAACGCGATTTAAACCTGACACTGGATAACCCTCAAACCGGGTTGGTGCGCCGTCGACCATACCTACCGAGTAGGTAGTATCCCCTGTCTCGTATTCGAACACCCTCTGTACGGCCTGGTTAATCCAGGTCACTGAAGACTGGCCAATACAGGCACGAGAAGGGATGGCACACAGACGACCATCTGGCAGTGCAATCTTCGTGTAGGCGTAGCCATCGTCGATGCCAACGGCAATGGGCGTATTGTTTTGTGATTTTGTCATGGGGTATTCCTTCCTCTGAATCGTCCGTTTTAAGTCTTGTTTATTTCAGCTATCCAATAATTCGGCCAAGTTCTGCGAAAGGTTTTGATGCCGTCATTCCATTCACCTTTTGCACCCTGGCTTTTGGTTCCTGTGTCATTTGCTCGCTCGTTTGTCTCTTTGCTTCATCCGTCAGCCATCCTGAAAACTTCATCCTGTCATCTGCTTGTGCTACATCCTTTTCCTGTCGTAGCACCTGGCACTCATCACGAAAACCCTGAACCAGTAATCCACGCAACCATTCTTGTTGACGTGGCTTGGGTATCATTTCCAGCCGGTTCAAAATAATTGCCTCCAATGCCATGCGGCTGTTCAGATGCAGGACAATTCGATTACGGCTACGCGCCTTCGCCATGAGCTGGATTATCAATATCGATGACGGCTATACCAGTGAGAACCCATCCCTTATGTGTCGTGGTTTTCATCAGAAGAAGAGGATTTACCGGGCAACGATGGTTGAGATTTGAGACTCGATGGCCGATGAGATTGTTTTGGAAAATGAATCTTGCGGGGTGTAATTGGCGCACGCTGTTCACCACTCAACACATCCTCTGGGATATCCCGCATAAAACGTGAAACACGTTGATCAAACTCCCCTGCCTGTTGCAGTTTTTTACGGTCAAGGCCGAATGAGCGATAACCCTGTGGCACTGAAAAGCTTGCACGCACTCTGCGTGCACTATGGCTGATGCTAGCTGTTGCGGGTTCATCGTTTAGCTGACCAGTATGTCGGCAGGTCAGGAGAGTTCTGACCAGCTGGTCAAACTCTGCGATCATTTGGGCACCCTGATAGGCATAGGGGTTGGCAAATTGCAGTTGTAAGCGGTACGGACGTTTGGAGGTAGCGACACTCACCTCCATGCCCTG
>DRJH01000172.1 GCA_011052285.1 Gammaproteobacteria bacterium | reverse complement strand
CCGTCCCCATCGTCTAGAGGCCTAGGACACCGGGTTTTCATCTCGGCAACAGGGGTTCGACTCCCCTTGGGGACGCCAAATTGACCTATAATTCATTGAATTGTAAACAAATAAAAAGCCTCGTGTTTTGTGAAGAGCACGGGGCTTTTTAATGGTCTGATTTTACGCGAAATATTTTGGGGGTTCGAATCGCCCTCTCGACACCTTGCAGTCCCCCAGTATCTTGGTTTGTGTCTACTGCAACTGGCAAAAGTTTATCGCTGCAGAATCTAATCTAGCATTAGAGCAGTTGGGATAGAAATGTTCGAGCAGGC
This sequence comes from Gammaproteobacteria bacterium, assembly GCA_011052285.1. Lineage (GTDB taxonomy): Bacteria > Pseudomonadota > Gammaproteobacteria > Arenicellales > DRJH01 > DRJH01. The sequence goes on along the minus strand of DRJH01000172.1, from coordinate 5,332 downwards.
ACGGCAATTGGGGCGCCTGCTCTGGCAAAACAATCGGCATCCACATAGTTCGCATCAAGAACGACCTGGAATGCAAACGGTGCGGTGAGTTGTTGCTGAAAATACTTCAGTGAAGGGCTTATTGATTCGTCGTGCTGTTTTACTTCGACCAAAAACCATGGCCTCCCGTCACGGGCGACCAGGAAATCAACTTCGTGTTTTTCCTTGTCACGCAGGTACCCGAGTTCAAACTTTCCCAGGCTCATATCATTCCAGCCTTCGACGGCCTTGAGCAGGTGAGCTTAGAAATTCCGCTCTCCAACCTCTACTCCGGCGTTGAAGTTCACTGCCGCGCAGGCAGCTTAGAAAATGCGCAGTCAATATCGCAGCACCACAGCCAGATACAACCAGCCTTCATGGGTGCGGAGTAGAGTAAGAAGCAGGGCGTAGTCCACTATTTCCCTGCTTCTCCTCCCCGAACCGCACGTACGCCTCTCAGCGCATACGGCTCTCCATTCAAACATGGCTCATAGCCATGGCAACATCATGGTAGCGTGAGGTGACGGTGTTCCGTTCTTCGTCCCGAGGTATATACGGGTTGATTTCAGGATTTCGCCACCGGAACTGAGCTTTTCGACTGGTCACCAGTCGGCGCAGTGTTACTCCACACAGATTGCCTCTACCGCTTCGGCCAAACAGCTGCCATATCTTGGCTTTGCCCTCAGCCGGGTGCCGGACCCACTGCCGCACCAGCGACTTTATGGAGATCCGATACTTCCGCGCCAGCCAGTGCGCAAGTTTCCAGAAGATGATTCTATCCAGTTTCCCGTACATGACCGCGGTATAGTCCGTGAATTGGTAGAAGTTAGCCCATCCCGCCAACTTGCGGTTCAGGCTCTCCACCATGTTAATCTTGTTCACGCTAAAATTGCCGGACAGTTCTTTAACCAGCTTGTGTGCAAAGTTGCAGAACTTGTCCTTGGGTATCGTCGTGACTGTACGCATCGTACCCCGAGGCCCTCGTTTGCGAATGATGCGGTGCCCCAGAAAGGTGAACCCATCGTTGACATGAGTAATGTGGGTTTTATCCACGATACCGGTCATCAAACAGGCAGTACGGTCTTCACCGGTGAGTATACAAGTGCGCTATGTGTTTTCCGGATTGATGACAGGGGCTCACCTGACGCCGGATTTACCGAGTGCAGCGGATACCCCGCATCAGGTTGATCGGGGCAGGCGGGCAGCCCGGGATCATTGCATCCACCGGGATGACATGCTCTACGGCACCACAACCAGCGCTGGCAGCTGGTCGCTCTTTTGGATAAGCTCAAAACCATAATCTGCTCTTGATATGTCAATGCCTGGTGGGGCAAGATGGCGATTCGAGCAAGGTCAGGGTAGGGTAGATGTGATTCGCCAGATGCTTACGATTTATATGTGTTGTTTCATGCTGAATTTTAGTTTTGTGGGAGGGTGACATGTTTCGTTTAGTGCTCATGTGTTTCACTTTGTCAGTAGTTTCAGTATCTTATGCTTTTGCCGAAGATATCAAGGGTAGCAGCGACCACTCTGAAGTAGGGCGTTTTACTGGCTCGGAAATAATTGGATACAGCTATAAAGATTTTAATGAATATCTGTTGCCTGAAGGTGAAGCGGTTGAGGGGAAGGACGGTAAATATTATTACGCTAAAAGTGAGACAGTCGAAGGAAAAGTAACGCGGATTCTCTATGTGGCGCCCGAGGAGGCGTCTGTGGCAGAAGTATTTCGAAATTATCAAAAGCAGTTGGAGCGTAAAGGCTTTCAGCGTGTATTCTCATGCAAGGGTAAAGAATATGAATGCGCGTACTGGATGACCGGATATATGGAGAATTTTCAGCCTCCATTGGTTAAATACCCCTATGAATTCGATGAAAACCGTTACATCAGCATGAAAAAAAGTGATCCAAAAGGCGATATCTATGTGTCCCTGCTGGTTTATAACTATAAATTCAACATGTATTCCGAACGGTACAAACATCCGATGGTGCAGCTGGATGTGATTGAATCAGAACCTCTCAATGATTCAAAGATTGAAGTTGTCACAGCAGATAAAATCTCACAGGAAATTGATGCTCAGGGCCGCATTGCCCTGTACGGCATCTATTTCGATACGGGAAAATCAGATATAAAATCTGAATCGGATGCAGCCCTGAATGAGATCGTCAAGGCACTGGATAATCAAAACAGTCTCAAGCTGCATGTGGTCGGGCACACTGATAATACCGGTTCCTTTGATTATAATATGGTTCTTTCAAAGAAGCGGGCTAATTCGGTGGTTGCTGCGCTGGTTTCTCGTGGTATCAATGCAGCACGACTTACTGCAAACGGTGTTTCTTCACTGGCCCCTGTAGCAAGCAATATGTCAGAGGAAGGACGTGCAAAAAACAGGCGTGTCGAGCTCGTGGCACAATAACCGTAAAGAATCGAGTGTTATGCAGAAGACTATCCGATGCCGGGTCCGTGTGTGAACCGTAGCAGTATTGTTATAATGAGAACAAAAGGAGATGCATCCCCGGAGCCAACCGCGAGTTTATGAGTCTCTGCTAATGTGGCGGGCAATCAATACAGCATGTGAGGTCAGGATATATGCAGTGCACCGAAAGGCCGCATTCAGTTCACTGATATTTCTTCTTTATTCGTTCCAGCAACAGCTCTCCACCAATCAGAGACTTGGGATCCATATTTTTCATGCGCCACCACTTGCCGGGGTGACCGGGGGGGTATAGATAGTTTCGCGCGGCCTCCCAGGTCATTTCATCAATGATGTGGGTATTGCAATAATTTGCCCGCACGGCCATGACCCCACAGCGTGTCTTGCAGGCCTGATTACCGGACTCTACCTCGGACGCCGGGCAAGCCGAGATCAAGCCACCCCATTTTTTTCTCGCCAGCTTCTGCCATTTTTTCAAATTGGCATCAGAACGCAGCCCATCCACCAAGGCCTGTTTCTGTTCAATCTGCCCCTTCAATCGCGCCTGCTCGGCGTATTCCTGCGGTGTCAAATGGCCCGGTATTTTACCCTTGTAGACCAGGGGCGGTTTGGGCTCAAAGTAGTTCCCCGAATGTTCCACCAGCTTGCCATTATTGGTATTGACGTAGATGTAAACGGTGCGCTTTGCTGCTCGCGGTTCCAGTTCTTCAAGTTGAGACTGTGCCTTGGCAGCGTCCGCCTCAAAGCGATCCGCCATTGCGCTGCGGGTCTTTCGTTCATCGGTTAAGGCTCGCTCGACGGTCTTCAATATCGCCTGGTACAGCCAGGCATTGGCCTCTGCCCGCTCCCGATTTTCATCGCATTCAATAACACACTGTGCAGGATTCAGGGTGCCACCAGAGATAGTCTGACACAGGCGTTTCACCGCCCCCAGGTGTTTGTTGCATGAAGCACGCAGTTCGGGATCGAGCTTTTCGCAAATCGACTCGGGGTCGATAGGGCAGGTGTCCCGCTCTGACGCGGTTGGCTCCGCATTGGTATTGAACGTTGGACGAGGCATGTCCAGATTAGAATTTGGGAATATGGGTTGCGAGCTAATGAAGCCGTCCTTTGAATACACCGGCTGGCGAGGAACCGGCTTGAGCTCCGGGAACTGGGGTTGGCGGTGCGGAACGGGAGCCCTGACCATTGCCGATGGACTTTTCTCGTGTACCGCAGGGAATGGCTCGCCAGTTGCTGGCCTTGCTGCATGCGTCCCGGGTTGCACTCCATCAGAGGGTTGCGCGCCTGTACCAGACGACGGTGCGGAAGCCGTTCCGGCAGTGGCGTCTGGCTGCTTTATCGGCTCATCCTGCTCCGGTGGATAAGAACCACCTGCAAAGAAAAGATGGATATTAGTTTCCGGTTTTTTTCGACACCTTTTAATGTTGCAGTCAACCAGTTGCTCCAAGGCCTCCCTGCGTTCGTTGAGCAATCTGTTGATATTAGCCTCAAACTTCCGCATGGGACTGAGCATGCTCTGTGGCTGCTGTCTGTAAAACTGGGTGTAGTGCGGCAGGGCTGCCTCAGCCGCAGTCCATTCATCCATCCGGGGCACCACTTCCAGTTCATAGAATGCATCGGCCCGGTATTGCGCATATCTGGCCCGGCCCACCGTACTCAGACCCAGCCCTCCCGGGGTCACCCCGGCATTGTTGAGCCACTCGTGCTTCGGGTTACGAACCTCAAAACGTGGCTCCTTGGGCACTATAAATTCGGTTTCTAGTCCCTCCACGATGTCATCAATCAACCCCAATACCGCATCGCCAGCCCCTCCGGCGGCCCAGGCTAAGGCACGAAAGGGGCGCCCTAAAGCATCACCCAGTTCGGGATTCTGGTCATCCTGTTGGTCAGGCTCATCGTTCCAGCCTCCATCATCGGGAACCTCTTCAGGGTCAGGCAAGGCGGGGTTTGTTGTATCAAGACTCTCCTTGATCTCACATTCCTTGCAGCCACGAACCGACTCGTTCTGGCGGAAGCGACGCGCCGACCAGTCGGCCATTATTTTTGCTGCATCGGCCGCCGCCTGAAGTTTCCCGTGATAGTCCAGAGCATCCTCATAGGCTTGGCTCAGTTTTTCCACCTGGCGTACTTGTGGACCCAGATCGGACACGCTCTTGTTGCTGCGACCAGGCATGTGCTTTTCGCGAAAAAGGTTGTAGTCATTTTTCTGATTGCCTAGCTCGGTTTCCAGCTCGGCAAGATGTTTTGCCACTTGATCGCATTCAGGACACCCTGCCTCAATACCCGACAAGGCTGATAAGGGGCTGGCTGAATCCACATCAGGATAACGATGCTGCCGCAGGCGGCAATTTCTCAGGTCTTCAAGATAACGATTCCGCACCCGGGTCATTTCCGCTATCTGCTTACTCAGTACGGCAGTATCGTTAGGCAGACCGCTACGAGACTCGTGCATCCCCATGCGCACGGACTCTAGTTTGGCCTCCCGAAAGGCGATACGTTGCTCAAGAATAGTAATGGACCTTAATTCACTACATTCACCCGTATCAGTGGCCATAGCCATGTCGGGCAAGATCAAACAGCAGGAGACAAGACAACGTAGAAACAGACGGTTCATACACATGGCATCGGCCTTCAGACTGCATTGAGCATGGATGGGGGGTTAATTGAGCAATCGCCATGCCACCAGCCCAACTCAAACAAAAGACTTCACACAATATCGGCCTATAACTATGGTGGCGTATAGGAAGTATAAACACCGTATTCGGTGAATTCAAAACCTATTGCGGATGAGTGCCCCACTGGATTGAATCGGTAGAAGGTGCGGGCGCCCTTTGATTCTGCGAGTTTGGCACTAAGGTCAAAATGTGCTGGCGGCTGTG
>DRJH01000171.1 GCA_011052285.1 Gammaproteobacteria bacterium | reverse complement strand
GATACTGGTTTGCTCACTGGATTTGCGTTTGTGGATCTGGGTTCTTGCCTGGGCCTTAAAATAGGCATCCGTATCGTCATGCTTGCGACGAGATAGCAATTCGATGATATGCCAGCCAAAACGAGACCTGAAAGGTTGGCTGATCTCACCGGGCTTTAGACGTTTAAGGACTTCTTCAAACTCGGTGACCATCTGTCCTGGGTTGATCCAGCCGAGATCTCCTCCCAGACGTGCCGAACCGGGATCATCAGAGGTGGCCTTTGCCAGTGTTGCAAAGTCATCACCAGAGAGAATACGTTGTCTGATTTGTATCAGTTTTTTCTCAGCTTCCTTATTTGAAACAACTTGATTAGGTTTGATGAGAATATGCCGGGCCAGAGATTGCTCTACGATGTGTTTGCTTTGAGCGCTGCGTTTATCGATTAACTTGATAATATGGAAACCGCTTGCATTGCGTATCGGATCGGAGATGGCGCCAATCTCCAGTGCCATAACAGTATTCGTTGCGATGGTCGGGATCTGGCCTTGTTTCATCCAGCCGAGGTCGCCACCTTGCAGGGCGGTTTGACCCGCAGAGACACGGATGGCCATTTCTGAAAAGTCTCGGCCTAGCTTAAGTTGCCCGATGACTTCTTCTGCCTTTTGCCTGGCGGCCGCTACTTCTTCTGGTCGTGATGATTCCGGTACGGCAATCAGGATGTGGCCAAGGTGATACTCCTGATCCCGACCTTGTTTGCTTTCCAGATTGGCCAGCTCTGCATTGACCTCTTGCTCCGTAACAAATATCTTGTTGCTAATTTGACGTTTGCGTAGTTGTTTAATGATAACGTCATTGCGGATCTCTTCCCGGAATGTGGCGAAATTGTACCCCTGACTTACCAGCTCCTCACGAAAACTGGAACTGTCCATCTTATTATCGGCGGCGATCTGCTCGATGATCCTGTTGAGTTGCTCATCGCTGATTCTTATTCCTCGGTCATAGGCAAGCTGGAGCTGGATCCGGGTCACGATCATCTGATCAAGGATCTGTTTGCGCAAAATCGATTCTGGTGGCAAACGGGTCTGCTTGGCGCGGAGTCGACTGACGACGGATTTTTGTTTGTGTTTTAGCTCTTCTGCGGTGATGACATCCTTATTGACCACCGCAACAATATGGTCTAACTCTATGATTTCAACACGTTTTGCTTCGGCGAACAGGGAAAACTGGCTCAACAGCAGGAGGCTATAGATAAATTGCTGGCTTACTTTTTTCACGACGGGGTCTCGGGCTATTTAGAGTAGCCAAGGATACCATTTTCTAGCAAAGTATCGATCTCTTTTCGTGACCCCAGGCTGGACAGGCCTTTTAGTTCCAGTTCGAAATAGATGGCATTATCGTAGATCAGCTCGCCAGCCGTGAGACGGTTGAATTTCTCACGAACCATCACCCGCATGCCCCAGCAACAACTGTCATAGCGTATGCCGAGAAAGTTTTCCAGTCGCCGGTTATTTTCCAGGTCGTATTGATGCCCGCCAAAGACTTGCCAGGCAGAATTGAATCGCCAGGCGTAGGACAGGGCCTCGCTACGAATTGTTTCGCGGGTAAACCGATAATCGAAGTTAATGACTCTGCCCTTGCCCGACTGATAAGAAACCCTCGAATTAGCGAATTCAGTATGTCTTGTTTTGGGATCCCACTGAAAGTTGCTGGTTATTTTCATGCGTGGGTTGGGGGCAAAAAGTAGCGAACCAATGTAACTTGAACGATCACTGGTTGCGATCGAGCGACCAGGTAATGTGACCTGGCGATCCTGGAAGTAAATAATTTGCCCCAGCGTGGCATTAAATAGTTCGACCCCGTTGTCCTGCTGGTAAAAACGAGTGGTTAAGGCCGTGGTGAGTTGATTCGCATCACCAATTCTGTCGTTGCCACTGAAACGGTTTTCTGAAAACAGTAAAGATTGACTAAAGGTGGTGAGCGCGGTGTCGAACACGGGAAGTGTATCTTGCTCCACATTGGGCGCATATAAGTAAAATAAACGGGGCTCAAGGGTGTGCAATAAGTTCTTGCCGAAGATGCGGGTATCTCTTTCGAAAAATAGCCCCGTATCGAGGCTAAATACGGGCACAGTGACACTGGGACTGTTATCGACCGTGGTCGAGCCCGGATCGTCAAGGTTATACTGAAGATAATGTAACGCAAGTTTAGGAATAAAAAAACCAGGCTCAGACTGAAAGGGGTAGCTGATATAGGGATTCAGTTTGAGCCGTTGCCCGGTTACTTTTGTCGGATCTTTGTGTGCAAAGTGGACAAGCTCGGAATTGATATCGTAGTTGAATTGATTGTCAGCATTCGTTACGCGACTGTTCAGGGTTATCTGAGGCAGACGTTGATAAGGCTCTCCACCGGAAATAGTTTGATAGTCCTGTACCAGTGTAGAAAACAGAAAGAGTTCATGGTTGTAGTCGAGGCGAGCAGTTCTGTTTAAGTGGGTTATACTGGCGGTGTTCAGACTTGAGCCGAAGTCGTTCAGGTACTGTATATCACCAACATATTTATAATCGGCAGAGGTTGACCAGCCTGCGGCCGGTGTACCTTGATGCGTCCAGACGACTGACTTGCGGTCGTCACCGAACTTCCTGTCATTCGGTAGATAATTTACTTCGAAGATACCCTTGTTGTTCTCTGTTAAATAACGAAACTCAGTTTCGAGCATCACACCACGTTTTGACATAGTGTGCGGAGTGATCGTGGCATCCACGTTAGGCGCAATGTTCCAATAATAGGGTAGTGATATTTCGGTACCATGCTTGTTTGATACGCCAAGGCCTGGAAAGAGAAAGCCGGACATGCGTACATCACCAAGTG
>DRJH01000170.1 GCA_011052285.1 Gammaproteobacteria bacterium | reverse complement strand
TCCGCTGCACTAATGGATTGCATGGAGACATTTTTTGAGCTTCTGGACAAGGAAAAATCTGCCGCCGTTCGTGCAGTATTGGGGCATTTTGTCTTCGTCTTTATTCACCCCTACCCGGATGGCAACGGTCGTATTGGCCGGTTTCTGATGAACCTGATGCTGGCATCAGGTGGTTACCCCTGGACGGTAATCCGCTTAACTCAAAGAAAACCCTACATGGAAACCCTTGAACAGGCGTCAGTAAACAAGGACATAACAGCCTTTACTAATTTCATCGCCCGGGAAATGCAGGTCGACTGGGCCAAAACAACATGAACACCACCCAGCTAAAAAACCGGGCACCCTGGCATCTGAGCGATCAGGGCCAGCACAGCCAGGTATGGAATCAATGCAAATGCCCCAGGAAATAAAGTTGCGTTTCCTTATGTCAGTAAAGCGGCTAAACTACGCAACTCGCTTTTCATGCGCCCGTAGCTCAGCTGGATAGAGTACTGCCCTCCGAAGGCGTTTATCTCGTGCTTTCTCCGATTCAGTCATTATTGTTCGAAGTATAATAATACATATTTATAACAGTATGTTAAGGGCTCTGTTTGGCTCAAAAAACAGTCTGTAATTGTTGTTCAAAGACTACAGGTTGTAAGCGCCAGCCCAAACCCGCAGTTATTTGCTGAATATTAAAATAGTCCCGATTTCTCCCATCCTTGAACATCAAGTCGTAATAAGCGCAATCGACAATTTTTGTTCGTCCTGAATGTATCCAGGCTCACTGCGATGGCGAACAGATCATGTTCGCAGCAGTCAGCCTACAGATTTTGATATATCCCTTGTGTTACACAGGTTAAACACCAATTCGCTGCGTCGCACCTTGTAGGGCTTTTTCACCATCGGGCTGACAATCATGGTTTCACCTTTCGGATATAGCTTTCGGAAGGCCACAACAGGTGCCACATTCAGCTTGTCAGGATTGATTTTGCATTCCACAATGTCGACCTGGTCACGTTCTCCGCGAATCACAAAATCAATTTCCCTATGAGACTTGTCTTGCCAGTAAAAAATAGTTTCGTCACGGAAATGAAAGCGTAGTGTGTCCAATACCAGATGTTCCCACAACAGGCCACGATCGTCATTCCGGATACTGTTCCAACCTTTTTCGAAACTTACGAAGCCGGTATCAAATGCATAGCACTTGGGGCGGCTGACAATTTCACGTTTACCACCGCCATGAAAAGGCCGTAACAAGTGCACCGCATGGGCGATTTGCATAGCCTCGATGTGGGTCTTGACGGTTGGGCGGCTTAGTTCACTTAAATTTGCCAGTTGGCTGTAATCCAATTGTCCACCGCTTTGGCGTAGCAAAAGCCGGAAAAGCGCAAGGAATCCCTGGCGGTTGCGAATGCCAAACAGTTCCAGAATGTCCCGGGCATAAAAACTGTCAATCCACTCGCTAAAAAACTCCGGGTCCTTATGTGTAGTCAATAATGGTTCCGGCAGGCCGCCGTGCAGTAAACGGTGGTCAAGATCGTGGATGCCAAAAGGATCAACACATTCATCCCAAAGTATGGGGCAAAGGTGAATTGCCTGCTTGCGCCCCGTTAGAGAATCACGAAATTTGCGGGTGGCGGCTAGTGTGGAGGACCCTGTAGCCAATATTTTCAGCTGTGGATATTCATCGGCTGCGATCTTCAGTAACTGGCTGGGATTGCGTAGCTGATGAACTTCATCAAGGATCAGCGTGTTACCCGCCACCTGGCTGTCGAAGAAGAGCTCAGGTTCTTCCAACATTCTTTGTGCAGAGGGCAAATCACAGTTGATATATAGCGCATCAGATAACATTCTGGTCAGGGTGGTCTTGCCTACCCGTCGCACACCTGATAACCAGACAATGGAGCGATGGCGCCATGCTTGTTGGATAGAATCTAGCCATAGTGATCGTTTAATCATAACTATAGTATATATATAGACGTCTAAATGTAAAGTATAGATTCTGAATATTTATTAGTCCGTCCAAGCCTCGATCTCATAAAGTGTGTATCACCAGCATCGTTGATACGTTTCCTTATGTAGAGTCTGCTCAATAAGCCGTCTCAGCATAATAACCCAAGGAACCTGGTAAGCTATTCCGGTTATTGGCGCACACTTTTTGATTCGTTATACCAATAAAGACCCTCACAGCCCTCATCATGCTGCGTATTCTGCAGGCGAAAAAGATCCTTAGCAGGATCAGCAAGTTCATCACCGTAGAAAGATACTGTTGATCCAGGCTATGGAAGTGTCTGCGCGTTTTGCCCGAATATAGTTAAGTCGATACCCGTTCTTACCCTGGCCTATTTTCCCTTCCACCGGGATCCGTTGCAGATAATCTTCCCGTCGCTGCGCTTTTGCTTGTCCCAGCGCTTCCCGGTTCTCTGCCGTGACTTTCTTCGGACGCCCCAGTGGCTTGCCCGCAAAATGAATCCCCAACCCCTTCAGGTAGCGTCGATTCGCTCGGGTCCCATAGGTCGGATCTCCCAACACCGATTTCGGGTAGTA
>DRJH01000169.1 GCA_011052285.1 Gammaproteobacteria bacterium | reverse complement strand
TCATGGTCCAGTAATGGAGTCAGTAGTTCGGCACAACGATCGATATGACTACGAAAAACAGGTTCTGTTTCATACAGGCCAAGGCCCATGTTGATATATTGCGATCCCTGACCAGTAAACATGAAGACAACATCGCATTCCGTCGCATCATTATTCAATGTTCCAGCTAGCGTACTTGCAGGATGTTTTAATAATTTAACCGCTCCATGCACATTGTCAGATACAACAAAACGCCGTTTATTAAAACGTTTCCTCCCTGTCTGTAAAGTATAAGCGGCATCTGCCAGGTTGGTATCAGAATATTTTTTTAAATGAGAAGCCAGATTTTCTGTCGCAGTTTCCAGTGATGTTGTTGTTTTTGCGGACAACAAAAACAACTGGCAGGAACGTGGTGATGGGGTTGATATCTTGAACGCTGGCGCCTCTTCCAGGATTAAATGCACATTAGTGCCACCAAGACCAAAAGAACTGACGCCAGCCCTGCGTGGTCCATCATTGCTTTGCCACTCTTTCAATTCTGAATTGACAAAAAAAGGACTGTTCGCAAAGTCAATTTGTGGATTCGGTTGATCGAAATTTAGGCTGGGCGGCAATATTTTGTTTTTAAGCGACAACACAGTCTTGATCACAGATGCTACCGTTGCCCCCGAGCCAAGATGACCAATATTAGTTTTTACCGAACCAATGGCGCAATATCCATTTCTGTTCGTAGTTTCTCTAAAGGCCTTTGTTAAAGCGGCAATTTCTATGGGATCTCCAAGAGGCGTACCGGTGCCATGAGCCTCGATATAGGTAATACTGTCCGCCTCGACATCGGCTATGGCCTGCGCATCAGCGATCACTGAAGCCTGACCGCTTACGCTCGGGGCAGTAAAACCAATCTTGGCAGAACCATCATTATTCATGGCTGATCCCTTGATAATAGCGTGTACACAATCGCCGTTATCTATGGCATCGCTCAAACGTTTCAACACAACAAACCCCATGCCGCTTCCACGCACCATGCCTTTGGCTCTGGCATCAAAAGTACGACAGTGCCCATCGGGAGACAGGGTTCCCCCCTCCACATACCAATACCCTGCGCGTGTTGGCGTCTGTACGCGCCCCCCACCAGCAAGTGCCATATCGCAGTCTCCCGCAATAATTCCCTGACACGCGATATGAATCGCCACACCCGAGGTTGAACAAGCCGTTTGAATATTGATTGCAGGTCCCTTAAGGTTGAGCTTGTAGGCAACCCGGGTAGCGGGATAATCTTTTTCACTGGCAATCGTAGCCTGATACTCGGCTACTGTTTTCAGACGGTCAGGACAGGATGTTAAAATGCCCAGAGTATAGGTGTTGCGGGAAACCCCGCCATAAACACCAATAAGACCTTCATAATTCTCACTGTCATAGCCCGCATCCTCCAAAGCCGACCAGGCACATTCGAGAAACATGCGATGTTGCGGATCCATGAGTTCCGCTTCTTTTGGCTGGAAACCAAAAAATGCGGCATCAAAATATTCTGCCTGATCCAGGGGCGCACCAGCCTTAACATAATCCGGACTGGAAATCAGTTCAGGATCAACGCCACTGGCCTGTAGCTCCTCAGGACTAAAAGTAACAATCGATTCGACGCCGTTTTTCAGATTTTCCCAGAATTCCGGAACATCTTTTGCTCCCGGAAAGCGGCCTGCCATCCCAATAATGGCAATATCATTTTCGTATTGTCTATCATCCGTGTCACTCATACCGATCCTTCTTATTTTTATTTTGTATACGTCGTTTTTCTGCCCGCTGACGTCGGCCTGCCAGGCCTTGCCGTCTCGAAGATCTCTTACGCTGAACTTCAGAGACTTTTGCATCTGCTTCAACTATGGACGCTGGACGTTCGTAACCAAATGCAATCGCCAACTCCCAGGTTATGTCACTGATGAAATTATCAGTGACGACGCCTTGCCAACCATCAGCAGCCTTTGGGTCAATCGCCTCGCGTTCCAGCAATCGGGTATCACCCATTGGATGGGAGTCCCTGTAAATACCGTCTGTCATTCTTTTATCCAGATCACGATATGGATTAACAATCGACTCATGGAATTCCAGACCTAACCGGTTACAAAGATCGGTCATGGATTGACGTGGATTGGTTACCAGATCTTCAAATTTCAGGCGGTATTGTCGCTCCTGCGGTACCTGCTTGAGAAAATTCGTGATATTTTGATGGCTGATCAACCACACCAGTTCACCCAGTTTGCGCGGTGGAAATGGCTGTTCATGCAAGAATAAAACTTGATCCATATGATGATCCTCAAAAGAGCGCACCATGGAATATGGGTGTCTTACCAGGTGTATATATACTGGATTTTCAAAATCTCTCTCTGCCTTTTCCAATGCGCCAGGATCCAGGGCATAGGCAGGTGATTTATCCACCAGCATCTTCTGCCCCTGCCATTCCTGCAAAATAGCGAAAAACTGTTTTATGCTAAGATTTTGGCGTTCAAAACTTTCCATGATCATCTTCGCGTGATCAGCATCACAATGCTTTATTTCCATAATGGCCCGGATGCTGCCTTCCAGCCAAAGGCTGAATTTTCCGATAAATGCTTTTCGTCTCTCCTTTAGCGTGTTAAAACCAAGTAATTGTAACTCGGTGGCCGCAAACAATTCAGGATGCCCGGCAAGCATCACGCGAAGCAAGGTCGTTCCCGATCGTGGTGGCCCAAGGATAAACAGGGCCGGCGGATTCTTTCCCGGCTCAGTCACCCCCCCCTTCCATGCCGGTAACATTGGAACACATTCTCGCATTCGATCGATGTCCCTTTGATCAATCGTATTTTTTTCCACCCTTCTATGCCCGGCACGAGTGCTTACTATGAATCTACGTGACACAGCATTGGCATAATCTTTTTTTAGAAAGTCAGCATACTCTGCAATTGAAGGAGCTTCGAAAATTGAGGTGACATAAATGGATTCACCTAATTCTCGCTGCAGTCGTACTATGAACTTAGCCGCTAGTATTGAATCGCCGCCCAGTTCGAAGAAGCGATCGTGAACGCCAATCTGATCGAGATTAAGAAGTTCCATCCATAACTCAGCGATAAAAATCTCAAGATCATCACGCGGCGACACATAAGCCTTGCCCAGTTCAGGGCGGTGACGGTCAGGTGCTGGTAATGCACCGCGATCTGCTTTACCATTTGGCATTAGGGGTATTGCATCCAACTCCATAAATACAGATGGCACCATGTAATCAGGTATCTTCCCCTGCAGATGCTTTCGTATTTTTGCCGGGTTAAATTTTTGCCCCGCATTGACGACACAATAGGCCACCAATCGCCTCATATCTGGTTCATCTTTACGGACAATGGCTATGGCTTGTTTGATATCCTGATAAGTTTCAAGTGAGTATTCAACTTCACCCAACTCAACCCGAAAGCCTCGAATTTTCACCTGATGGTCAATACGCCCAAGAAACTCGATATTGCCATCAGGTAGATATCTGGCCAGATCACCAGTTTTATATAAACGGTTGCCCGCACCTTTATGAAACGGATCTTCGATAAACTTTTCTGCCGTGAGCTCAGGCCGATTGAGATAGCCGCGTGCAACCTGCACCCCTCCAATATAAAGCTCACCAGTTTCACCCACATCTACAGGTCTCATTTGACCATCAAGTATATGAAGTTGAGTGTTGGCTACCGGTCTGCCTATAGGCACAACGTGGTTCTCGGTATTTTTTTTACAGTGCCAGTAGCTCACATCAACGGCAGCCTCGGTCGGTCCGTAGAGATGATGAAGTTGTGCTGAAAGACGTGAAAAATATTTGTTCTGCAGTTCATGTGAAAGCGTCTCACCCCCACAGAACACATGTCGTAGTGATTGACAGGATTCTTCCAGTTGTGGTTGATCCAGAAAGAGCGCCAACATTGAAGGTACAAAATGCAGAACGGATATCTGTTGCTTTTTAATTAAATTGGCAAGATAGGCACTGTCATTATGGCCGCCTGGTTTAGCTAATACCAGTCGAGCACCACTTAACAACGGCCAGAAAAATTCCCACACGGAGACATCAAAACTGAAGGGTGTTTTTTGTAGTACCACATCATCCGGTACCAGCATATTCTGATCTTGCATACCAAAAAGACGATTGCATATCGCCCGGTGGGTAATCATGACGCCTTTAGGCTTGCCGGTAGAGCCGGAAGTGTAAATAACATAGGCGAGATTATCCGGCGTCATGTGAACTTCAGGTTTTTCAACCGGTTGCTGTTCGATTTGGGACCAGTCTGTATCGAGACACAGACAATG
>DRJH01000168.1 GCA_011052285.1 Gammaproteobacteria bacterium | reverse complement strand
CTGAGCATTCAAGGCCTGAGCGTTCAAGGCCTGGGCGTCCATGACCTGCATGCCCATGAAATAACTCGGCCTCTATAACCCGATTTTGTTGGCACGGGCAGTAAAGAAAATACCGCTCGGAGCATCTGCCGGCAATGATTTCAACAAGGTCATGGTTGCAGTATCGTAAATATTGACGCGATTGGCATCACGTACCGAGACCCACACCTGTTCCCCCCGTGGGGTAAACTCCATATGCAAGACCGCTTTACCTGGCTTCAGGGTTTTGATAATCCGGTGACTTGGGACATCAATAATCTGTACAGTATCATTCAGGGGGTGAGCAAAATTAACCCAGACCTGACGCCCATCCGGTCTGGACATGACAAAAATCGGTTGACCATAGGTCGGGATTTTTCCTGTTTGCTGCCAACTCCCGGCACGCATCACCAGTACCTCATGATGACCTACAGCCGGTACAAATAATTCATTACCTGCTTGCGTCCAGCCTTCCAGGTGCGGCATTTTATAGACCGGTAACTTTTTCTCACCCCGACCATAATGTGGCAGAATCCGCTTGATACCGGCATCAAGATGCCATAAATCCAATAAGGCCATACCATCCTCACCAAACAAGCCGGCGATATAGTAGCGACCATCCGGGGTAATCAGGCCGTCATAGGGTAGACGACCAATATTTTTGAACTTTCTAATCTTCAATGCTGTGCGGTCACTAGCATCGACCACCCAGGTTTCACCTGCATCGTAGAGGCTAAAAACAAATTTCATGCCCGGTGCGTCGACCAGGCCAATGACTTTTGAACGCTGACCCTTATCACCGTAGGTCGCGGGAATGTCCGCCACCAACTTCAGACTAGCTGCATCAAACAGCTTCACGCCTCCGGGCGTGTAATTGGACACCGCCACTAACCGCCCATCCTGAGAAATAGCCCCGCCGATACTGTTGCCGGACTGGATCACGCGTTTGACCAGTTTCATAGATAACAAATCTATTTTTGACAAGCCACCGTCACGACCGAAGACAAAGGCGTAGCGCTCATCACGCGAAAATACCGCTGTGGCATGGGAAAGATCTCCCAGCCCACCGACTTTGCCGAGGATAGTCTGACCGCTCGTTTCAACAATCAGCACCTCACCGATGGCACGCTCGATAATGATACCGAGATCTCCCGTGCCACGAAGCGCAGTCTGAGCTACCGACAGCAGTGGCAGAAAGAACAATGACAGGAGCACCGACAACCGAGCCCACAAATAACCGCTACGAAACCTAGTCATGGGGCACTCCCTCTTGCAGTAATTTAACCAAATATGTGACGTCAGCAGAACTCAGCAACTCGCGCCAGGGCGGCATCGGTGTATCGGGTACGCCATCAAGAATGATGGCTCGAAGCTGCCCGGCGTCTCGTTTTGCCATCCTATAGGGCAGCAAAGCCGGGCCAAGACTACCCTTCAAGGTCATGCCATGACAAGACCCACAATCCTGCTTTAACAGATGGATGAGTTCAGTTTTTCGTTTTACACCGAGTTCAACCGATGCCGCCCGGGCAAACGACAATTGGGTGAGTAAAAAGGAAAAGGCGGCAATAATTGCTACGATGGGTAACGGCTCACGCCTCCGCCTGGATTGACTGACCGAGTATTTCTGCAAATGCCTGTTCATGATCGGAAGTCTGTCTCCATTCGAGCTCTTTTGCAAGTGCCACAACTCTGCCGATAACAATCAGCGACGGTGTGGTAAAGACTTGTACCCGAGCCTGCTCCGGTAATTGTGCCAAGGTGGTCAAGCAACGACGCTGATCACTGTGTGTGCCATTTTCGATGATTGCAGCGGGTGTGCCGCCTGACAGTCCCGCGTGCTGCAACCTCGTGGCGATTTCCTGCAGATGACCCAGCCCCATATAGACCACCAGGGTGGTATCAGGATCCGCCAAGCTATTCCAGTTCAGATCCAGAGGACGATTTTTCTGACAGTGCCCGGTCACCATACGAACACTTCTGGCCAATCCGCGATGGGTCAGGGGGATTCCGGCATAAGTGGTACAGGCTGATGCTGAAGTAATACCGGGTACAATACTGAAAGGGATACCCTGTTCATGCAGGTAACGTGCTTCTTCGCTGCCCCGGTCGAAAATCAACGGATCCCCACCCTTGAGCCGAACAATCCGGGTCTTGCCGGCACGCGCCAGTTGTACCAGCAGGGCATTGATTTCGTCCTGGGTCATATGGTGGTGACCCGCAGCCTTACCGACATAGAATTTGGCCGTGCCAGACGGGATCATTGTCAATATTTCTGCCGATACCAAACGGTCATACACCACAACATCGGCTTCGCGTAACAGCCGGCTGGCCTTGACCGTCAACAGTTCAGGATCACCAGGCCCTGCACCTACCAGATATACATGAGGTGGTTTATTCATACAAGCCTCGCACATTCTATCTATTATTGATGATGAGATATTTTTTCAGTGCCTGGTGCTCTAGCCATGCGGTAACTACCGTGCTCAGCATTATCGCATGGCTAGAGCACTTGACTTTCTCTACAACTCCATTAACGCCTTCAAAACTCCACAGCCGATTACTAAAAAAGCAAGGTGGGGAAGCAAGATCACTTCCCCACCTTTATGGGGTTTACTGATTGGTTAGTAGATATCGTGTTGAGTGTTATAGACGTTGAATTTACCGGTAGCAGTAACCAGCCTCTTGTCCTTGATGACTGTCTTGACCTTCAGGGTTTTGTCATCATAGACCACGATGGCGGATTGCTTGCCCTGCGGATTCCAAACCGAAATCCAGACTTCATCACCCGCTTTGTTATACTCCGGCTCTACCACACGTGGCGTTCCACCCACCCCGGAATCCTTGGCTACATTAATCAGCTTATAGCCTTTGTCGAGATTATTGGTATCAAATACTGCCACGGTTCCATAGGTCTCAGAATCAGGATTCAGGGGATTGTCAGCCCACAGATGCGTGGATTTTGGATTGGTTTTGACAAACAGGTTGCCACTGCCTTCCATATTCAGATGGCGCACCACCTTCCAGGCACTATCCGGATGACCCTTGGGGTCGGTTCCGATACCAGCCAACCAGTCATCACCCAGGTGTCCGGTAAACCATACGGGACCATATTTGGGATCATTGATATTGGCACCACGGCCAGGATGCGGGATCTTGCCGACCGTAATATTCTTGACCAGTTTTCCTTCTTTAGAATCGATGACCGAGATAATATTGGACTTGTTGGCTGCATCCATGAAATAACGCTTAGTCGAATCCCAACCACCATCATGCAGAAACTTCGCGGCATCAATACTGGTGACCTTCAGTGCTTTCAGATCCGAATAGTCGACTAGCAGTACCTTACCGGCTTCCTTGAGATTGACCATAAACTCAGGACGCTGGTGGCTGGCTATAATCGCCGCTACCCGAACTTCAGGATGATAGACGTTATCAATCGTCATGCCGCGAGTACCTTCCGCACGAATCGGCCTCAGGGTCTTGGCATCCATAATGACGTATTGTGGCGGCCAGTAGCATCCAACAATGGCGTACTTGTCTTCATAACCCTTATACTTTGAGAGTTCGACCGAACGCGCCTCCATGCAGGGCTTGATTTCAGCAACCCGGTCCGGCTTCTTCATCCACAGATCAATCATAACCACCTTGCCGTCGCGACCAACCACATAGACGTAACGACCGGATTCGGACATACGTGAGATATGTACGGCATACCCGGTATCAATAATATTGACGATTTTCTTGGTGTCGCCATCAATTAGTGCAACCTTGCCGGCATCACGCAAGGTCACCGAAAAGAAGTTGCTGATATTGTAATCATTCATCTTCTTGGTGGGGCGATCAGCCGGGTCGACAAACTCCTTCCACGAAGCCATCATCTCCTTGAAACCCAACTCCGGTGGCTGTGGTGGCTCTTGCTGGATATAGCGTGCCATGATGTTGATCTCTTTCTCCGACAGCGTGCCTTCCCATGAGGGCATACCGCCTGAAGTACCATAGGTAATGGTCGCGACCAGTGTATCCGTACCGCGCTTCAAGGTAATATCCGTTGTCAACGGCTTGCCAGTGGCACCTTTACGCAATACACCATGACAACCCGCACATCGTTCGAAGAAAATCTCTTTGCCGGTAGCAAACTCTTCCTTGGTGATAGTAGGCCCGTTTGGCTTCTCCGTTGATGCGGCCGTCACAGCCGATGGTGCGGACTGATAGGCTTCCTCAGCCTTCTTCTTCGCCGCAATGGCGACATTGCTCCCTGCAAGGCTGGCCAACGCCACGGCAGCTGCTACAGTAATTAATTTTTGTTTCATGATTTAAATAAACCTCCTGGCTCTCTAACTCTCATAATAATAATTAACCCAGAAAAACCCATATACTGCAAGTACACTATAATTTGCTGAACGCAAAGTTCCTTGATTTTCATCAAGGTTTGCCGAAACGACTGCAGCAGTGGAATCAGAAGGGTCACCAAAGAACAAGCTGCCACTCAGTGATATCGTATTGGGTATTGTAAACATTGAACTTTCCGACAGATGTCGGTGATCTCTGATTGCTATTTTTACGCCATGGTTTTATCTTCATTAATCACGATTACAGACTTGCGGACTTGCGGATTAGCGAATTTCAGGTTGACAGATAGACCTCATCCCCGACCAGGTTATATGCTGGTTGCAGCACACGAGGCGCACCAGCAAGCCCGGAATCTTTCCTTACATCAAGCAATTAATAGCCTCGGCCAAGGCTGCCATCACCGTACTTTCCAGAGCGCCACTGCACCCCAACCATAGCCGTAGCAATGATTTTTTACTTCTATACTACCGCTCGATTATTTATTGTTTGTCTGCTTCCAAGCTCTAGCCGCTGCCTGTGCTGTCGCAATCTGTGGCTCGGAGATTTTTTTCTTCAATTCTTCCATCGCCTGCTTTGCCGCATCCAAATCCTGATCTGCTGCCAGCACGATCCACCGATAAGCCTTGATGTTATCCTGAGCGACGGCTTTGCCAAAAAAATACATCATCCCCAGGTTGTATTGTGCTTCGGCATATCCCTGCCCGGCCGCGAGACGGTACCACTTTAAGGCCTTGCTTTCATCACTCTTAACACCGACACCCCGATCATAGACTAACCCCAGATTGTATTGTGCCTTGGCATCACCCTTTTCGGCCGCATCCTGTAGCCCCTGCACACGATTGACCGAATAAGAGGCCAGGAACTCATCGAACCCTGACCAGTTCAGTAAGATATAGGCGCCACCAAGCAACAGCGCAATCAATAAGACAACTTTCGAAAATTTCATAAGTTGGATGGTAACACACAAGCAAACGGATAAAATACCCGACTAGGAGGCTGACCGAGAATAGGTGCCATAACGACCCCGTGTCACTATTGGACTCCCCCTGCCACCACTCAACCCTCACCCTGAGCCTGTAATCGATGCCAAATAATCAACAAGCCTTGTCTTTTGGACTGGGGGCAGTCTTGCTGTGGTCAACAGTGGCTACCGCTTTTAAACTGGCACTACGTCAGTTGCAGCCCCTGCAGCTACTCTTTATCGCCGCTGGCACAGCTTGTTTACTCCTACTGATCATCATTATCATCAAAGGCCGCTGGCAACAACTCCTTGCAATCCACCCTAAAGAGCGCAACAAAACCCTGTTGCTGGGGATTCTCAATCCAGGGTTGTACTATGTTGTCCTGTTCAAAGCCTATGACCTGTTGCCAGCTCAGGAAGCCCAGGCACTGAACTACACCTGGGCCATCACGCTGGCATTGCTCTCCGTGCCGATATTAAAACAGCAGCTGCGCAAAACTGACCTGGCCGCACTGTCGCTCAGTTACGCTGGGGTACTGGTTATCGCCACCCATGGCAAACCATGGTTGTTGGAATTTTCGAATACAACCGGTGTGGCTCTGGCACTGGGCAGCACCTTGCTCTGGTCTTTTTTCTGGCTCATTAATGTCAAAAATCGTCTCGATCCGATACTCAGTCTGTTCCTGAATTTTCTTGGTGCCTTGCCGTTCATCACTGCCGCCATGTTGCTATTTTCCGATTTTCCATCACTTAATGAAGCCTGGTGGCCTGCCATCTATGTGGGCTGCTTCGAGATGGGTTTCACCTTTATCCTTTGGCTCAAGGCACTTAAAGCAACCGACTCTGCCG
>DRJH01000167.1 GCA_011052285.1 Gammaproteobacteria bacterium | reverse complement strand
TTAATAATCATGGTATTGGCATTGGGAATGTCGATGCCGTTTTCGATAATGGTGGAACAGAGCAGGATGTGAAAACGACGGTGATAGAACTCGCGCATAACGTGTTCGAGCCGGCGTTCCGGCATTTGTCCGTGAGCAATGGCAATTTCACATTCCGGCAGGATCTCATGCAGGCGCTCAGCCATGGCATTAATAGTGCTGACTTCGTTATGCAGAAAATAAATCTGGCCTCCACGTCGTAGCTCACGCTGGCAAGCCTCCCGAATCAGCTGGTTGCTCCATTCATGGACAAAGGTCTTGATGCTGAGGCGGTTGCGTGGGGGTGTCGAAATAATGGAGATTTCCCGCAAACCCGACATTGCCATATGTAAAGTGCGGGGGATAGGCGTTGCAGTCAGTGTCAGAATATCGACTTCAGCACGTAGTTTCTTGAGTTTTTCCTTTTGCCGGACGCCGAAACGCTGTTCTTCATCCAGAATCAGTAGCCCCAGGTTCTTAAATGCAATATCACTTTGTAATAGACGATGAGTGCCGATTACGATATCCAGACTGCCGGCTTGCAAGCGTTTCAGTACGGTAGCGACTTCACTGCGACTGCGAAAACGTGACAGCAGTTCTATACTGATGGCCTGGTCGGCAAATCGATCGGTAAAATTTTGATAATGTTGTTGTGCCAATAGTGTGGTGGGGACCAGGATAGCGACCTGTCGACCACTTTCGACGACCACGAAAGCGGCACGCAATGCGACTTCAGTTTTTCCAAACCCGACGTCACCGCAGACCAGTCGATCCATGGCCTTGGGGGCGATTAGATCTTTGATCACAGCACCGATGGCGACGGCTTGATCAGGTGTTTCTTCAAAGGCAAAACCGCTGCAGAATCCAAGATAAGAGGCTTCATCGAAGGCACAGGATTGCCCCTGGCGGCTTTTGCGCAAAGCTTCTGTAGCCAGCAATTCGGCGGCGACGTCGCGGGCACGTTGGTCGGCACGTTTTTTTGCCTTGCTCCAAACTTCGGAACCTAGCTTGTGCAGTGGTGCGGTCTCACTATCGCCACCAATGTAGCGGGTAACTTGTTGCAGTGACAGGATGGGGACATAGAGCTTGTCTTCATCCCGATATATGATGACCAGAAATTCCTGCAGGTTGCCACCAATATCGAGGTGTTGAAGTCCCTGATAGCGACCAACCCCGTGATCAACATGCACGACCGGATCCTTGATATTCAGCTCTGCCAGTGAGCGGATGACGGCATTTGGATCCGTGTGGCTTGTGGTCCGGCGACGTCGCTGCAGCACCTGGTCACCGTAGAGTTGTGATTCTGTAATGAGCGTGATTGCAGGTGCCCCGGCTAGCAACAGTCCTTGATCCAGGCGGCCAACCAGCATGCCCAATCGACAGTCATTGTCCTCGATAAAGGCATTGAATGATGCAACTTCTTTAGCCCGAAATTCTGCTAAGCCTAATATGCCGAGCAGAGCTTCACGGCGTCCTGCTGTTTCTGCCACCAGGGCAATGCGCCCGTCAAATTGCTTAATAAAAGAAGTCAGTTCCTGGTAGGGCTTGGGGGCTTTATGGTTAACCGGCAGTTGTGGTGGTGGGCTGCAGGGAAAATGATACACAGTGGATTTTCCAGGTGTTGCCTGGCCCCGAGTCAACCGTATTTGTCGGAAGTATTGACAGCGATCCTGTAAATCATTGGTGGAAAGATACAGTTCATGCGGAGGCAAAGTGGGCCGTTCCAGGTCCCCTTTGACAGTCAGGTAACGGTCATTGGTTTCAGCCTGAAAATGGCTGGCGGCATCGGCAACATCGTCATCCAGTAGCAAAATAGTGGATTTTGGAAGGTAATCAAACAGCGTTGCCGTGGTATCGAAGAAGAGCGGGAATAAATAGTCCACACCAATGGGTGGCTGACCCTTGCTGACCCCTCGATAGATTTCGTTGGCATTCGGATCCCCTGAGAAGGTTTTGCGAAATTGCTGGCGAAAATGGCGAATGGCCTCCTCTGTCATCGGAAACTCGCGTGCCGGTAACATTCGGATCTGCTCGGTTTGCTCTCCTGACCGTTGGGTTTGCGGGTCGAAATAATGAATGGATTCAATTTCATCATCAAATAGATCCAGCCGGAATGGTTGTGTGCTGCCGATCGGGAAGATGTCGAAAAGGCCGCCACGGATGGCATACTCTCCACAGGCTAAAACCTGGGAAACCGCAGCATAGGAGGCTTGTTGCAGTTGCCCACGCAGTCTTTGTACGTCGAGTCGTTGCTTGATCTGCAGGGAAAAAGCGTGCCCTCGCAGATAGCTCGCTGGTGGTAGCCGTTGCATGAGGTTTGCCACCGAAGTGAGTATAATGCTCTGCGGTTTTAGATCCAGTGTATGCAACAGGCCCAGACGTCGCGATATGATGTCCGGGTGGGGTGAAAATACATCATAGGGCAAACATTCCCAATCCGGGAACAGCCTGGCCCTGGAAGATGAATCGGAATTTTCGGCACGTTGAAAAAAACTCACCTCCTCTTCCAGTCGCTGAGCTTGTCGACTACTGCGGCATACCACCAGCAGGGGGGCTGATTGTTGTCGGCCCAATTGGCTGATGGCGAGGCCAGTGGCCGCACCGGATAAGCCGGACCATTGAATACTGGGCTGGTTGGATGACGGTATGGCGCTGGAGATATGGGTGGTAAAATCAAGCATGAACAGGGGTATTGCAGTGATGAAAAAACGACACGCGAGTATACCGAATTGCACAGACAGAAGATAATTTATGGCCGATAATAAATCGTTAATCTGGGCACTGCTGCCGGCCGCTGGTCAGGGTAGACGTGCTGGCACCGGGATACCCAAGCAGTACCACAAGCTGGGGCATAAGACCGTGATCTGTCACACTTTGGATCGTCTTTTGGCCGTTGACGGGCTATCCGGTCTCGCCGTCGGTATTGCCGCTGATGATCAGTACTGGCAGGCTGTTTGTCCGCAGCATCCGTTACTGTTTAACACGTTTATCGGTGGAGCCGAACGAGCAGATACCGTGTTGCGCGGTCTCGCCTATCTTCGAGAACAGGGTGCTGGTAAAGATGACTGGGTACTGGTTCATGACGCAGTACGCCCTTGTGTGCGGGTTGCCGATATACACCGGTTGATGCAGGCACTGGAAGCAGAAGGCGCAGATGGTGGACTGCTCGCAGCACCGTTAAGTGATACCTTAAAGCAAGTCGGAGCGAAGAATGAGGTGGTGCGAACCATTTCAAGATCACGGCTGTGGCGGGCCTTCACGCCACAGTGTTTTCGTCTCGGCAGTCTGGAATCGGCATTGCTGGC
>DRJH01000166.1 GCA_011052285.1 Gammaproteobacteria bacterium | reverse complement strand
GTTCTCCCGACGTAACACAAAAATATCCACGCGCCCAAAAATGCCTTCCCCAATAACGCTGTTTCAGGTCCGGAAAACTCTCAAACAGCTTGGCCGAGCTGCGTCCCTTGATCCGACGCATGATTTCACTCGCTGCCATATTCGGGGGCGCTGATACAAAAAGATGCTCATGATCCTTGCTCACTACTCCTTTGAGAATCTCGATCTCAAAAGCTTGACAGGTCTGACGAAGCAGCTCTCGAACCTTCAATCCCACATCACCCTTGAGAACTTGATATCTATACTTCGTAACAAATACTAAATGATACTGAATCTTGTAAACTGTATGACTACCGTAGCGATATTCCATGCCTTGTCACCTTCATTGACCGCGGTAATTGCCGCCCATTCATCGATAATATACGGGACATCCGGATACGCCGGATTAAAGCCGTGGCCCTTGATCCAGTCTTTAAGGCCGATGCCTTTAACACCCAGGTGCTGGACCAGCTTATACAGCGTCGGCAAGGTAAAATCGGCGGGGTCACCAAAGCTTAAGCATTTGGCCAGCACATTCAAAATACGAATGGCCCCGTTGTTCTAATACGGCTCTTTTTCATTCTGGTTGCCGGTCCTCACCAGGGTCTCGGAGATATTCTCCAGCTCAATCTCGGAGGTGACCGACGCATACGGGTTGAACCAGTGGGAGTTGGTGACATCATTCGAATTTAACTTGACCCATCTTTGTCAGCACCACTTAGAATAAATTAGCACATCGCTCTCGTATCGCTGGGGCTTAACTTAGTGCCATTCAACTATAGATCATTGATTCATAGGCAATGATATTTTCAGAAACTGGAAAAATTGGTCAATTTGTCGAATTTGGGGGTAATTTTTGACAAAGATGGACCAGCCGTTTCGTTCGAACGGATACTCTCCGAGATAAAGTCGCGTTACGTTGTCAGGCTGACCGCCACACCACAACGCCGGGGCATCCCGTTTTGGCAAGATTCTGGTCGCCACTATCGGCGGCAACACTCTCAAGTCACTCCAGATGCTCATCCAGCCATTGGGACATGGCTTTCAGCTCATGACCAATTTGATGATCGGGGTAGAATTCGAATATACTGGTCTGGACGGTACGTTTTTTATGCATTGTCGGCTCCGGTGTTTGAGGATATTCTTTTAAATCAATTACTTGAAGTAAAAGTATATCTCACCGGAGTTTTCTTGCCTTATTTCTAATATTTATCATTTCTTTCAATAACTTGACCTTTGTGGACAGACACTAGGTACATCCATGCAACCATCCCAACTTTTGCCCAGCTTTCGTCAGGGACCTGACAAAGACGGCCACTTCGGAATTTTTGGCGGCCGCTATGTCGCAGAAACCCTGATGCCACTCATCCTCGATTTGGAAAAAGCCTACCAGCAAGCCCAGGCTGATCCTCAATTCCAAAAAGACATTGACTACTATGCCCGTGATTATATCGGACGTCCCAGCCCATTGTATTTCGCCAAACGCCTGACCGCACATTTTGGCGGTGCCAAAATATACTTTAAGCGCGAAGAACTCAACCATACCGGTGCCCACAAGATCAATAACACCCTGGGCCAAATCCTGCTGGCCAAACGTATGCGCAAAGGTCGCATTATCGCGGAAACCGGTGCCGGTCAACACGGCGTTGCAACAGCCACAGTCTGTGCCCTGTTTGATTTGCCTTGTGTCGTCTATATGGGCGAGACCGATATGGAACGCCAGGCCCCAAATGTTTTTCGTATGGAGCTACTGGGCGCCCAGGTCAGACCTGTACGTAGCGGCACAGCCACCCTCAAAGATGCTCTGAATGAAGCATTGCGGGACTGGGTAACCCATGTGGATGATACCTTTTACATTATCGGCACCGCAGCCGGCCCACACCCCTACCCAACCATGGTACGTAATTTTCAAGCCATCATCGGCCATGAAACCCGCCAACAAATCCAGGATCAGGAGGGTCGCCAGCCCGACACACTGATTGCCTGTATCGGTGGTGGCTCCAATGCGATTGGACTATTTCATCCTTTTCTGGATGATCAAACAGTCAACATCATCGGTGTCGAAGCTGCGGGGCTAGGCCTTGCCTCCGGCAAGCACGCAGCCTCCCTGAATGGTGGCAACCCGGGTGTGCTGCATGGCAATCGGACCTATTTGCTGCAAGATGATGATGGTCAAATCACCGATGCACATTCCATCTCGGCGGGACTCGACTATCCCGGAATCGGCCCGGAACATGCCTGGTTGCATGAACAGGGTCGTGTCGAGTATGTCGCTATCACCGACCAGGAAGCACTGGAGGCCTTTCAGCTCTGCAGTCATCTGGAAGGGATTATCCCCGCCCTGGAACCTGCACACGCCCTCGCTCATGTCGCCAAAATTGCCCCTGACCTACCACCGGATCATATCATTGTGGTAAATATCAGCGGTCGGGGTGATAAGGACGTATTCACTGTGGCGAAACACCTGGGAGTAAAACTGTGAGTATAAACAGCGTGAATGATGGCCGTATCGAAC
>DRJH01000165.1 GCA_011052285.1 Gammaproteobacteria bacterium | reverse complement strand
TGGAATCAACAATATGAATAAATGCTTCATAACAGGAAAACAGGCCATGCCGACCGGTTAATAAATAACCTTCCAGCCAGCCCTGACATGTGTGTTCGGAAAGAATTTCCATCACTCGGCCATTTGCGGCAAGGTGGTCGTCATAGTCGTAAGTTTCTGCTTCCCAGGTTCGGCTGGTAACCTCGAGCAGGGCCCCCAGTCGATTGGAGACGGTTTCATCGGGGCCCATGACGCGAAAATTCTGCTGTTTGGCATTCAGGGCCATGACATCACGTAGGTAATTACCCATCCTGCGGGTGGGTTCGCTAATCACGCCTCCGGGTGTGGGAAGGTCCACCGCATAATCTCGCGGGTCGGGTAATTTCAGATCGTGCAACAACAGGCCACCGTTGGCGTGAGGGTTGCTGCCCATGCGCCGATTACCCTGCGGTGCAAGTGCGGCGACTTCTGCAATCAGTCGACCGTTCTCATCAAACAATTCTTCGACCTGATAGCTCCTCATCCATTGTTCAAGCACACGGATGTGATCGGGTTTTTCCGCCAGTTGTGCGAACGGTACCTGGTGCGCACGCCAGTAGTCCTCGAGTTTCAAACCATCAATTTCCTTCGGACAGGTCCACCCCTTGGGGGTGCGCAGGATAATCATTGGCCAGTGAGGACGTGTAAATTTACCGCCGTTACGGGCCTTAGTTTGAATTGTCTTAATGTCGTCCATTGCTTTGTCCAGCGTTGCCGCCAGGGCCTGATGTACCGTTTGCGGATCAGCACCCTCTATTACATAAGGTGTGTACCCATAGCCTCGAAATAGCGCCAACAATTCTTCAGCGCCAATGCGCGCCAGTATCGTTGGGTTAGCAATTTTGTAACCGTTCAGATGGAGGATCGGTAACACCGCACCATCACGCTGCGGATTGAGGAATTTATTAGAATGCCAGGCAGTAGCGGCGGGACCGGTTTCTGCTTCACCGTCACCGACGACGCAGGTAACGATTAGACCCGGGTTGTCGAATGCCGCACCGTAGGCATGGCTGAGTGAATAACCTAGCTCGCCACCTTCATGAATTGAACCGGGTGTCTCCGGGGCCGTGTGGCTGGGGATGCCGCCCGGAAAAGAGAACTGTTTGAACAGTGCCTGCAGGCCGGATTCATCCTCAGTGATATTTGGGTACAGTTCAGTGTAACTGCCCTCGAGATAAGTGTTAGCTACTATGCCGGGTGCGCCATGTCCCGGTCCTGTAACATAAATCATATTCAGATTTCGTGCCTTGATTACCCGATTGAGGTGTGTATAAATCATGTTCAGGCCAGGGGTTGTGCCCCAATGACCGAGTAGCCGTGGTTTTATGTGTTCGAGTGCTAGAGGTTGTTTAAGTAAGACATTATCCAGTAAATAGATCTGGCCAATTGACAGGTAGTTGGCTGCACGCCACCAGGCATGAATTAAACGCAGCTCATCAGCCGATAGCGGGGTTTCTGTGATGGAAAAATGCGAGGCAATCATGTTGAACTCTCTTCTCTGGAATTGTTAAGTAAACGAATGCTGTGTTCGGCAATCATATGTTCTTCATCTGTGCTTATTACCCAGGTACCAACGGGACTATCTTTTGTACTGATTTGTACATAAGCACCATGCTCCAGGCCAGAATATTCAAAGCCACGTTTGTTAGCAGCGGCATCGAGATATAGTCCTAGCCATACACAGCGTTTGCAGATGGCTTCACGGATGACAGCTGAGTGCTCACCGATACCGCCCGTAAATACCAGTGCATCCAGTCCTTCGAGAGTCGCGGCCAGTGACCCAATGGCACGTACACTGTGGTGAACAAATTGTTCGATGGCCCGTTGGGCTTGCGGTGTTTTAAGTTCGAGTAAATCTGCCATATTGTCACTTTCACCGGACACACCCAGCAGCCCGGACTGGAAATATAATAAATCGGATACCGCCTGCAAGGGCATCCCCTGTTGCTGAAGATATATCACCACCGCCGGGTCGATAGCACCACAGCGTGTCCCCATGGGAATACCATCCAGTGGTGTAAAGGTCATGGTAGTGGCAACGCTACGGCCTTCCTTCATCGCACATAAACTGGCGCCGTGACCTAAATGCGCCACAATGACTTTTCTTTCTGCTATTTTACCAGGAAGATCCGGTAGAACTTTCGCAATGTATTCATATGACAGGCCATGAAAACCATAGCGACGCACCAACTCAAGTTCTGGCCATGAGGGCAGGGCAAAGTATTGTTCTACCTCTGGTCTATCGTGGTGGAAGGCTGTATCGAAACAGGCAATTTGTATCAGTTCAGGTTGCAGTCGTGCCAGTTCGGTAATGCCGAGTAGACATGCTGGCTGATGATTGGGTGCCAGGGGTATCAGGCTGTGCAGATAGTCAAGTACTTGGGGGGTTATCAGTACAGGTTGACGATAGCGTGTACCACCGTGTACAACACGATGACCGACCGCGACGATATCGAGTGCTGGGGCTTCTTTTGAGAGCCAGTCGAGTATTATCTGTATTGCCTGCCCATGATTAGCAACATCGACTTGTTTCGAGTGTACGACTCGTTCATTACCGTCACTGACCTGAAGTCGATTGTTACCACCAATCGAGTCTATTCTCCCGCGGTACAAATTTTGCCCTAAGGGTTTACTCTGATTTTTTTGTGAGGCACCCATCCCCATCACTAAAAATTTTAGGCTCGA
>DRJH01000164.1 GCA_011052285.1 Gammaproteobacteria bacterium | reverse complement strand
AAACGCTGCTGCAGTACAAAAATAGCCATCAACGCTGCCGCTGCATTCTGCCACTGTCGGGCACCGGATATTCGCGGTATAGGAAAATCAATGGCAAACGACACATGCTGTGATCTCCAATGCCAATAATCCTGAGGATTTTTCTGCAGCTGAAAGTCGCGCCCCAGTAAAAACAGCTTTGCACCGGCCTGTGCGGCAGCACCCCCAATCGATGATGGCGGTGCAGGATCACCACAAATCGCCGGCTTTCCGGCCCGGAAAATCCCGGCCTTCTCCCAACCTATTGCCTCCCGGTCCTCTCCCAACCAGGCCTGATGATCCAGACCGATAGAAGTGACGATCGCTACATCTGCGGCAATGACGTTGACCGCATCCAGCCGTCCACCCATACCTACTTCCAGAAGTAATGGCGTAGCCTGCCTGTCGGCAAAAATCAACAACGCGGCAAGTGTTCCAAATTCGAAATAGGTTAGCGGAATGGCACCTCGAACTACATTAATTTGTTCAAAAGCATCACAGATCACCGCATCCGATACCGCTTTACCATCAACCCGAATGCGCTCATTAAAAACTTGTAAATGTGGTGAGGTATAAGCCCCTGGAGCATAGCCGGCAGCTCGATAAATCGACTCCAGCATGGCCACTGTCGAACCCTTGCCATTGGTGCCACTAACTGCGATCACCGGTACGGTGGGTTGACCCAGGCCCAGACGCTCCAGGACCAGGGCCACCCGATCCAGGGTCATATCGATACTGCGAAAATGGATCTGCTGGATGTATTTGAGCCAATCAGGTAGCGTACCTCCCGTCAACCCAGGGACCAAACATGCCCTACCCACCTCAGGAAGCCCGTTTCACCAGTAGGGTAGATAACAGCAGATGGATTTCATCGCGCATCTTTCTGCGATCCAGAATCATGTCGATGCTCCCGTGCTCAAGCAAAAACTCGGAGCGTTGAAACCCTTCCGGCAGTACTTCATGGACCGTTTGCTCAATCACCCTGGGACCCGCAAAACCGACCAGGGCATTCGGCTCGGCGATAATAATATCACCAAGCATGGCGAGGCTGGCTGAGACCCCACCCATGGTTGGATCCGTCAAAACTGAGATATAGGGTAATCGTGCTGTCGCCAGGGTAGTGAGTGCTACCGAAGTTTTCGCCATTTGCATTAGTGAAAATAATGCTTCCTGCATCCTCGCCCCACCACTGGCGGCAAAACTGACGAAGGGCAAGTGTTGATCATGTGCCAACTTCACCGCCCGCACAAAGCGTTCCCCAACTACGGAACCCATCGAACCACCCATAAAACCAAATTCGAAAGCCACGGCAACCAAAGGCAATCCCTTGACTTCACCACACCGGGCCAACAACGCTTCTTCCTCACCCGTTGCTTTACGAGCTTCGCTGAGACGATCACGGTATTTTTTGGAATCCTTAAAACGAAGAACATCCAAGGGACGAACCCGATCACCGATCTCGACTGTTTCACCTTCATCAAAAAAAGCGTCCAGCCGAGAACGTGCTGATAACCGCATGTGATAACCACACTTAGGACAAACGTAAAGGTTGCGTTCCAGTTCAGCCTGGTACAGCATGGCGCGACAGGCTTTACACTTTTCCCACAAGCCCTCAGGTACCCCCCGTTTACTACCGCGTTGATTCGCCTTAATCTTCGGAGGTAATAATTTTTCAAACCAGTTCAACTGTTTTCTCCTGTTCCCTGGCGTCCCATATCAGCACAGTGCACCGCGCGTACCAACGCCTGCAGTTTTTCCGTATCCTTGCAACCCGGGCTAGATTCTACGCCGCTGCTGATATCCACTGCGTAAGGCCGCACTGAGCGTACTGCTTCGGCGATATTCTCCGGCGCCAGACCACCGGCAAGGATAACAGGCAATGGCAGATGTTCGGGGATCCACCGCCAGGTGAATTGTTCTCCGGTACCTCCTGGTGTACCTGCCCGGTAGGTGTCGAGCAACACGGCGGATGCTTGATGATACTGCATACAAAAACTGAATACATCCTGATCTTCATGCATGGCAAGGGCTTTGACAAATGGCCTTGCAAAACGATTACAAAAACTCGCCGGCTCCTGACCGTGAAATTGCAGGCTGTCGATCGCTACATCCGCCAGAACAGCATCAACGTCAGCTTCCGTTGGATCGACAAAGACAGCAACCGTAGTCACGTAGGCACTGACCTGATCGACAATCTTTGCCGCTTCATCAATAGCAATATAGCGCTTGCTCGGAGGCCAGAAAATAAATCCAAGCGCATCTACTCCCGCCGTGATCGCATTCTCTGCATCCTGTTGGCACGTCATACCACAGATTTTTATTCGGGTTAGCAAGCGTTTACTCGATAAGTCATTGTGCTGACTCCCATGAGTCATCGTACCAGGAACCGGTCACCAATATCGACAACCTGGTGGCGGATCTGGCAAACCGTATTTTGCGTCATATTCCACGCCAGTCAAGTACAAACCATCTGCAGGCGCAGTCGGCCCCGCCTGGCATCGATCACCTGATCTGAGTACCTGCTCTATCCAGCATGGTGTTTGCTCACCAGATGCGACCATCAACAAACTACCCGCAATATTCCTCACCATATGATGAAGGAAGCCACTCGCTTGTATATCCATCCACAACCAGTCACGACATGATCCGATGCTGATATCGGTGACGGTTCTCCAAGGCGATTTGGCCTGGCAGGAACTGGCTCGAAAGGCTGAAAAATCATGCTCCCCAAGAAAATATCGGCTGGCATCAAGCATGGGTTGCCGCTGTAGCAGCCGATACTCCCACGTCACTTTACCAGCGAGATAGGTGGGACGGATACTTCGATTCAAAATGATGTACCGATAGTGTCGTGATACCGCCTTGAAGCGGGCGTGGAAATCATCGTCCACCCTCTGTGCCCAGAGTGCCGCAATTCCTACTGGCAAACGCGTATTAATGCCCCGTATCCAGCCATACGGATGGCGCTGTGCCGTGGTATCGAAATGTACGATCTGGGCGCTGGCATGCACCCCGGTGTCGGTCCGACCCGCCGCAGTAACCGACGTCTTTTGATCGGCGACAAAGGATACCGCCTGTGCCAGGTGTTGCTGAACGGTGGCCGTGCCCGGCTGCTGCTGCCAACCGTGAAAGCGACTGCCGTCATACTCTATACAAAGTGCAATACGCATCTATTTCCTTAGCTTTTCTAATTACTTGCTTTTTTAACGGGTATAATTGCCGAGCGCTGAACGATATAATCACGTCATCCCTATTTTCCTAAGGTAGTGTCCGTCCATAAAGGGCGATATTTTGAATAAAAGGGTAACAGAAATGGCCTCCATTCTGTTGTGCTCATGTAGAAAAAAGGGCAACCGCCTATTTTTTTCACATTTTGACATTCACCGGCAATGTTCGGTCACTACAGGACGTGTTGCGCTCTGGAGATTCTCTCCATACTCACTCGCTTGATGGGATTGCATTTTGCTCTATGGGGCTCGCAATCGCCCAAATAATGCCAGATTATGGGTGACAATATGGAAATCAAGGCATTCGCTAACCCATCTTTGTCAAAAATTACCCACAAATGCATTAAATTGACTAATTTTCCCAGGTCCTGAAAATATAAGTCATTTATAAACAATAAGATACGATTTTCTTTGTGTGAGATGTCGTTTGTAGTGCCATAATGATGTATTTATCTATTGATTTTCCTTTCGTTT
>DRJH01000163.1 GCA_011052285.1 Gammaproteobacteria bacterium | reverse complement strand
GACCGAACACCTGGATACGGTCGTTCCAGTACTCAGCGACGTAGAGTTCATTGCCGACGATGCGCAGATTCATCGGTCGCTTCATCTCACCAGGTTTTTTCCCCGGCTTACCAAATTGACGTAGAAATTTGCCATTGAAATCGAAAACTTGAA
Organism: Gammaproteobacteria bacterium; assembly: GCA_011052285.1. Lineage (GTDB taxonomy): Bacteria > Pseudomonadota > Gammaproteobacteria > Arenicellales > DRJH01 > DRJH01. The sequence goes on along the minus strand of DRJH01000163.1, from coordinate 3,802 downwards.
TCCGCCCATTGCGGGCGTCGGCGACGAAAACCTCTTTGCCAGCTACCGCCAGGCCGGTTGGATCGCGAAATTGACCCGGACCACTGCCTTTACTGCCCCAGGCCATGGCGAACTGGTAGCCCGGGCCTTGCGGACTCGGTACAAAGGCGATCCATCCGACAATTGCCAGCACCACCAGAGAAATGATAAAACCTCCAACAATCTTGAGAATTTTGCGGAGCATGGTCATTGTTCCTCTTTTTGTAGATTAAATCTGAATCTGGGTAGGACTTCGCCCTTGGCTACCGGTAATGCACTGTCGAAGTTTTCAAGGGTGGCTTGTAAGCTACCTACACATGTGAAAAAAGCCTATGTAGAAAAAGAAATAAGCAGCATGCCTGCCCCGCCTGTCGGTTCTGGCAAATGGTGCTTTCCGGGCAGCTTTTGATTTGCAAAGCCTTCTTGTTCTGAAATCAAAACTCGTATTTCGCAGTGAGTTTGAACCGGTAATCAGAGGACGGCTGACTGCCATTGAGGCGTTCTGCAAGCGGAATTTGTACCCCTGCGGTAATGGCGTAAACACCGACTGTCCAGAAAACACCTGGTGATATAAACAGTTCAGAACCACCTGTGTTGGCCAGGTTCACACCATTGAGTGAGTCATGCTGAGCATCTTCCCAGTTGAGCTCGAGAAATAAAACCGTATCGGGTTCTTTGTACTTGGTCAAAACCGGACGAACACCGCCGACCAGATCCAGTAAAACTTTGTCACCCTTTCTCAGGCCACCACTGCCTTGTGCATTGCGTCGGTAGCGTGCAGCTACGTTGTAGTACCAACGGCGTGACTCAAGCCCGTGAAACAGGCCGACAACAATATCGGTCGAGCCGCTGCCCAGCCGGGGGTTCTTGCTGTCGCCACCTGCGGGTAATTTTGCCTGGAGCAAAAGTGCGGTGGAAAATTGCTGGCCGGGCAAATCTTTCCTGATGAAGCGGTACTTGGTCCCCAGCGTAAGATCACCCAGTCCAGACGATTGGTTGCCGTTGACTTTTCTATCGACCAGCGGAGCTTCAGCCTTGATGGTCCAGTTTGCGGTAATACCGTATTCATATTCCAGGCTGAACTCCTGTTTGGTCTCTGCCTCACCCGCACCACTACTTCGATCACGACCGTATTGCAGGGTGAGTTCATGGCCACCTTTGGAATGAACATGAGCACCCGGTGTGAAGATCGGTTCATGGGCCTGTGCTATTTGCGTCAGACCCAGCATCAAGCCTATGGACCAGGCCAGAGTCGGGGAACACGGATAAGTGGTTCTGCGGGTGATTACTATACTCATTAATTTGTGCTCTTTTCAAATTTACGTAGGGTAAATCCAGCATCACTGACCGCCTGCTTGGCATCCGCTTCGCTCAGTGTCTTATCAGGTTCCATCGTTACTGTGACGAGCCCTTGGTCGATTTCAATATCTACCGACTGCACGTTGGCCAACTTTCCGACCTGCTTTTCAACGCCATAGGCACAAAAAGGGCAGGCCAGACCATCCACATGGAGCTTGTAGACTGGGGTAGCGGCAAAGACCGGCATGGCCCCCACTATCGCCAGCAAAGAGATGAAAGACATGCGTTTCAACAATGCAACCATTTTGAATACTCCGTTGATCCAGAAGCATTCACTATAAACTCCGTACTATAGTACAGAGTCAAGGATTTTTTGAACAAAAATTATTGCTGACCATCAACGATAAATAACCAGCAGCCGAGGGTTTGTTGTGAAAATACATATGATTGAATAGATTGATGTGGGTTCTCTGTTCTCGGACAGTCTCCTGGTCCAAAAATCAGGGTAAAATAGCAGCATAGGTCCAGCTGCTTGTTTTGTACTGGTTGTCTTTAACGAAAATCAGAGGAAAATCTGGCCAAAGTCCGCTTATCCGCAGTAGGTTCTTTATTCTCGGACAGCCTCCTAGATTTGATACGTGAAAATTAATGACTGAATATGATGATTTTACCGCGGCCGACCTGGCGCAGGTTCGCGCTGTGTTGCAGGCCCGTTACCATGAGGTAACGGAGGTCCACTTGGCAGATAGTGAGGTTCGGTTGGACCCGGGTCAACAAACGGCACGGGAGTGTCCGACCCTGTACTGGAAAGCCCGACAGTGCCATTATGTGGTCATGAAAACGGCTGAAAATGAATTCCGTTGCCAATTTTTCTATGATCCGGGGGATCAGTATGGTACCGGGATTGTGCGCTATGATGATTTGCTGGCGTGTGTTACCGATTTACTGAAGGTGCAATCCGATCATGAAAGGGCACGTGAGGGAGCAAAATCCGGTATTACCGGTGCTGATTTGAAATTGAATACTGGCTATCGAGGTGCCGAAGAAGATGAGTGAACCGAAAAATGCTTTTTATGCCCAATCTGGTGGTGTCACGGCGGTGATTAATGCTTCCGCCTGTGGTTTAATCGAAACTGCACGTCGGCACCCGGACAAGATTGGCAAGGTCTATGCCGGTCGTGACGGGATTATCGGGGCCTTGACTGAGGACTTGATCGATACCAGTCAGGAAAGTACCGCTGCGATCGGAGCCCTGCGCTATACCCCTTCCGGAGCCTTTGGCTCCTGTCGCTATAAATTAAAAAGTCTGAAACAGAATCGACGCGAATACAAACGGTTGATCGAGGTTTTTTCAGCCCATAATATTGGCTATTTTTTTTACAATGGCGGTGGCGATTCTGCTGATACCTGTCTTAAGATCTCACAGTTATCACAAACCATGGGTTATCCCCTGCAAGCAGTACATGTGCCGAAAACGGTGGACAATGACCTGCCGGTTACCGATAACTGCCCGGGTTTTGGTTCGGTGGCTAAATACATTGCGGTTTCAACCCGTGAAGCTTCCATGGATGTGGCCAGCATGTCCAGGACTTCCACCAAGGTCTTTGTGCTTGAGGTTATGGGTCGGCATGCCGGCTGGATTGCTGCCGCTGGTGGGTTGGCCTCAAGTAAGGATTTTGACATCCCCGTATTGATCCTGTTCCCTGAAGTAGTTTTTGATCGGGAACACTTTATTCAGGCGGTCAAGGAGAAAGTAGCGAAGTACGGTTATGTGAGTATCGTTGTTTCAGAGGGAGTCAGCGGTGCGGATGGCCGGTTTCTTGCGGACCAGGGTCTGGTCGATGCGTTTGGTCATGCCCAACTGGGCGGCGTGGCACCCGTTGTGGCCAATATTATCAAACAGGATCTGGGATTGAAATACCACTGGGCAGTGGCCGATTACCTGCAGCGGGCAGCCCGCCATGTGGCCTCAAAAACCGATGTCGAGCAAGCCTATGCCATGGGTTGTGCTGCGGTCGACTTAGTTATTGCTGGAAAAAATGCGGTTATGCCGGCAATTATTCGCACCTCCAGCAATCCTTATCGTTGGCAGGTCGGGGAAGCCGCGTTATCGGCTGTTGCCAATGTGGAGAAAAAAATGCCAGCTGATTTTATCACCGAAGACGGATTGGGTATCACCGAGGCCTGCCGCGAATACCTGGAGCCGTTGATTTTTGGTGAGGATTATCCACCGTACCACAATGGTTTGCCGAGCTATGTGCAGTTGCAAAACATCGCGGTCGAAAAGAAGTTGCAGGATGGTTTTGTATTGTGAGCGGTAGTCTGCAAATATGACGGTGGACCGGGCGCGGGAACTGTTGGCCGTACAGGCCGATTTCGGAGGCTTCTATAACCGAAATGCGGCCAAATTAATTCTCCAGGAGGTTGCCCGGGAACATGGACAGGATGCCGTTAATCGCCTGATTCAGGAACTGGGTTTGGAGGT
>DRJH01000162.1 GCA_011052285.1 Gammaproteobacteria bacterium | reverse complement strand
TGGAAGTGCGGGAAATGGTCCGGGAAATCACAGTACCGAAGTATGTCGAAGTAGAGCAACCAGCGCCATCAAAACCGATTCTATTTGCAAATATTCCCGATGACGATTTGCTGGGTTATGGAGTGCCAGCCGAGTGGCTGGATGATGTACGAGAGGTTGATGAAGACGGTGTACTGGAGTTGGTTGATCATCTACCTTGTGAGGCAGCAGAAGCACTCTTGGAATTGGCGACTGGCGGTAGTCCTCAGATTGCTCAGCCTGTGAGCGTTGACCCGTTTGAACATCCCGATGCACAGCGTCGCTTCCGGGTGATGAAAAATGTTGAGGAACTTGAGCGTGCTCTGGATTATCCCTGGGAGAAATGGACTATTTTTCTCCATCCGGCGCAACGTCAGTGGGTGGAAAAAGACTATAATGGCCCAGCTCGGGTTTCGGGTTCGGCGGGAACGGGAAAAACAATCGTCGCTTTACATCGGGCTGTCTTTCTTGCTCGTAATCACCCCGACGCCAGGGTTTTACTTACGACTTTTTCAGATACCCTGGCTAATTCACTGAGAAACAAGCTGAGGAGATTGATTAGCAACGAACCGTGTATTGGCGAGCGACTGGAAGTCCATGCTATCAATGAAATTGGTCGTCGGCTCTATAGCCTGCACTGTGCTACTGACAAGGAATCCTTGAACATCGTATCGAGTGAAGTAATAGAGCAATTTCTGGCGGAAGCGGCCGAAGAAGTAGAAGATCATAAGTTCAGTCAGCGATTTATCGCGACGGAGTGGACTGATGTGGTGGATGCATGGCAATTGGACACCTGGGAGGCATATCGAGATGTCAGGCGATTAGGTCGAAAAACACGCCTCCCAGAGAAGCAGCGAGCAGTGCTTTGGTCAATTTTTGATCGTATCCGATTACAGTTGCTGGATCGAGGCTTAGTTACTTACCCTGGTTTATTTAGCCAACTATCCAACCAACTTGCAGAGCGTAAACACCCGCCTTTCGACTTTGCCGTCATTGATGAAGCACAGGATATTAATGTCCCACAGTTGCGATTTCTCGCAGCGCTTGGAGGCCAACGCCCAAACAGTCTTTTCTTTGCCGGTGACCTGGGCCAACGAATCTTCCAACAGCCCTTCTCCTGGAAAGCGCTTGGCGTAAACATTCGCGGTCGGTCCCGCACCCTCCACATCAATTACCGAACCTCACACCAGATCAGAATGCAGGCTGATAGATTGCTGGGACCAGAAGTTACTGATGTGGATGGTAATACCGAAGAACGACGCGGTACCATTTCAGTATTCAACGGACCGACTCCTGGCATTCAGATTCTGGAGTGTGTTGAGGATGAATGCAAAACGGTCAGTAAATGGCTATCGGATCGGAGCAGCGAAGGGGTGCTACCCCACGAGATAGGAGTATTCGTCCGTTCTTATAAGGAACTTGATCGCGCTCATGCCGCAGTCGAGGATGCCGGACTCCCGTTCAAGGTTCTTGACGAGAACCTGGAGACGACCAGTGGATACCTTTCTATCAGCACCATGCATCTTGCGAAGGGTTTGGAGTTTCGTGCTGTCGTGGTGATGGCTTGTGATGATGAAGTTATCCCGCTACAGGAACGGATAGAGACAGTCGTTGATGATTCAGATTTGGAAGATGTCTACAACACAGAGCGCCACTTATTGTACGTTGCCTGTACCCGCGCAAGGGATCACCTGTTGGTGACGAGCGCCGATCCCGCATCTGAGTTTCTTGACGATCTTCGGATGTGATTATGTAAAATACTGGGGACACAATTTATTTCGTTCAAACGTTGGTCAAGACGAATTGCATTGCTGATATAAATATTGAAGAGTAAAGACACTTGATGAGTGATGGCAAGCAGAAAGGCGGTTCTGGTGAGAGGGATTGTGAATTCCGGCTCCTTTGTGTCGGCGACATTCATTTGGGTCGTAGGCCAAGCCGTATTCCGGAGGACATTGAGGAATACGGTGTCAATGTGGCCGACCTCACGCCGGTTGCTGCTTGGAAGAGGGTCGTCGCATGGGCGATCGACAACGATATCGACGCAGTTGTGCTTGCTGGCGACGTCGTTGAGGGACTCGATGATCGCTTTGAAGCCTACGGCCACCTTGAAAGTGGCGTTCGTAAACTCTACAACGCCGGCATTGGGATCGTGGGGGTGGCCGGTAATCACGACGTGCAGGCTTTGCCGCGCCTCGCAGATCATATCGATCAGTTCAAGCTTTTAGGCCGAGGTGGTAACTGGGAGTCAGTCGAGATTGCTGGGCGCTCCGGAGGAAGGATGCGACTGCTTGGCTGGTCCTTTCCCGAGAAGCATGTCCGACGAAACCCGCTAGACGACCCGATGGAAGACTTTTCTGCCGATGTGTCAACCATAGGAATTTTGCATTGCGACGTCGACGATGGTTACAGCCAGTATGCGCCGGTGCCGCGGACGGCGTTTGAGCAGGCCCCTGGCGATGCGTGGCTCCTTGGTCATATACACAAACCCGACGATCTTTCGGCCAGGCGCCCCATCGGCTACTTGGGTTCACTTGTTGGGCTTGATCCCGGTGAGCCTGACTTACACGGACCTTGGCTCGCGACCATTTCTGGCTCAGGTACGGTCGAGATGACACAACTCGCGCTAGCACCTCTGCGTTACGAGCGTGTTGACCTCTCGATAGAGTCTATTCCCGACTTGGAAGGCGATGACCTGGAAGATGCGTTTGCCGCGGCGTTACGTTCGGCGCTCAACACTGTGCATGATCGTATCAATACCACACTGGGCGACACGCGCGTAGTAGCTTGTCGCATAACATTGACGGGGCGCTCCCGTAACCATGAACGAGTACGCCACATCCTGCGTGATGGCACTGTGCAGGCTCAGAAATGTGATTACGGTGGCATTGTTTACTTCATTGAGAAGATTATCGATGAATCCGCGCCGGACCTTGATCTTGCGGCGATTGCAAAAGGCAGTGACCCCCCAGCATTACTCGCTCGGCGGCTTATACATTTACAAGAAGGTGGCGCAGAGGCGCAGCGGCTTGTTGAAGCCGCAACAAAGGATATTGAGCGTACTACACAGGCTGTGCTAGGTGCGTTTGCGACAGCCGATGAGCTAGCGAGCACGCCTGATGTTCATGCACTTCTCCTGGGTGCGGGTTTCGAAGCCCTTGAGGATCTGCTTGCCCAGCGCGGTAGTGGCGAGGGAGACGAGGTATGAAGCTGCAACGTATCTTCTTGAATCGTGCGCCGGGCATTACTGAGTCGTTTACGCTGGATGGGTTATCTCAGGAGATTAATGTTGTCGTCGGCCCGAACGGATCGGGCAAGACATCACTTTGTCGGGCACTGGCTGCGACGCTTTGGCCGGGACAGGATAATTCAACACGCCTCGAAGTTGAGACCGTCTGGGATGAAGAGGGACGTGTATTGAATGCCGAACGCCACGGTGGATGTGTCACATGGGAAAGGGACGGCGCTATGGTTGGCTCACCGTCTCTACCCGATGCCCACCTTGCGGCCTGTTACAAGCTGGGTGTTCGAGACCTCATGCAGGAGGATAACGATACTGATCTCGATATTGCGCGGCAAATTCGCGTTCAGATGGCAGGTGGATACGACATACAGGGAGTGATTAACCAGAGCTTTACCGTAAAGGGAAAACTTGGTGTTAAGGAGAGGCGCGAAATTGGCGAGTTGCGTCGTAGCGTAGGGGAAGTGCGTAGTCGCTTCGGTAAACTTGCTGCTGATGAGGACAGACTCGTAGAACTGGAGGAAAGGCAGCAAGAGGCTAAGGAGGCAGAACGGGAGCAGAGGGTTCTGGATCCTGCCATCGAGCTGGCAGGACTCCGCAAAACGGTGGAAGGCCTTGATGCAAACCTTACTTCGTATTCATCTGATCTTGACACTTTCACCGGTGATGAGATCGAGCGCGTTGATCGATTGGAGAGTGAGCTTACCGACTGTGATTCGAAGATCGAAGGCGACAGGGCGGAGGAGGAAGGGGCGGAAGATAAAATCAGAGACACGCATCTCGATGCTCGGCGGCCCGAACAGACTGATCTCATGGGTTGGACAACACGTGTGGATGAGCTGCGTGAGCAGGAGCGTGAACTTCGGAGCGCTCGCGAAAAAGAGGAACAGCAAAAAGCTGAGTTGGCGTCTGCCTTGGCAAACCTTGGTGGGATCCCTCCATCTGGTGTGGTGCCGGATTTGTCGGATAAGGCTATGGATAAAGTTGCAGCCTTCGTTAAGCAACGCGACGAGTTGACTGGACGGGGCGCGGGATTGCGGGCACAGGTTGAATTGCTAGAGTCCGGTGCATCAACTGAAAGTCGCGACGATCTTATTCGGGGCGCGAGTTTTCTGCGCGACTGGCTAGCTGCGCCACAGACTGCAGACATAAAAATCCCCGTTTGGTTGCTCGTTGTCGCCGCAGTTGGTGTCGTGCTCGGTATTATTTTGGCCTGTTTTCAAGATGTGTTTTGGCTCGCTCTCAGTGGGGTTGGTGTCGGCATGGCATTAGTTGCGATGTTTCCCTCGGTTATGAGAAAAGGAGTGGCAAACGAACGGCCAATATACGTGGGAAAGTTTGAGCAGTGCGGTTTAGAGAAACCGGATGATTGGTCACGTGATTCCGTTTCGCAATTGTTACATGCTATAGAACAACGAATTGCAAAGGCTAATCTAGCCGATGAACAGGACGCACAGCACGCACTGATCAAGGTGCAGCTCGAACAACTTGAGCGTGATGAAGCCGAGCACGAAGAGAGACGGGTCAAGCTGCAAGAGAAGGTGGGAATTGATATAGCATCGGATCTAACATTAGCCGATCTGATGCACCGTTATAAGACATATAGAGATGCATCTGAAGCGCTCGTCGGAGCGAATGCGCTCGTAATAAGTAGAAGCAAAACGTGCTCTGGGATAGCCGAAAATGCACGTTCTTTTCTTTCTCCCTATGGATATGAGCCTAAGGATGATGCAGCTGGGCTGGAAGCTCAATTACTGGACCTGAAGGAGCAGCTTAGTAGCTATAATAATGCGATAGAGTTGCGCGGGTTGGCCAGAAAACGGCTCAATAAGGAAGAAGAGGTGCGGCAAGATATTCAGACACGAACTGAGGAATTCTATGCCGCTCGCGGTCTTGGTGACGGTGACAGAGATACACTTACCAGAATGTTGGACCAGCTTCCGAGTTACAGAGAGATGCAGAATGAGCGCGACCAGAGTACACGCAGTATTCGTCAACTTGAGCATAAACTTAGTGAACGAACCGATCTGCTTGGACTTACGAAGGAGAAGGCTCAGCAGCTTAGCGACGAGGCCGGGCAGAAAGCCAGCGAACTTACGGACATTGCGAATGAAATCGGCGGTATACAAAGCCGTGTGAAAGACGCGAGAGATGGTAATGCCTTGGAGGTGGCGGTAGCCAAGTTGGATGAGGCGCGAGGTGCCTTGACATCGTTGTGTGAACAAGCGCAGATTCAGTCCGCAGGACGGTTTTTACTTGAAGACGTCGATCGTGAACACGAGCGACTGAGTCGTCCTCCCGTGATGGAGCGTGCCGCCGAGTATTTTCGTACGTTCACGCGCAATGCTTACGAGCTTCGGCTTCCTGACGTCGATGAGCCGGAGTTTTCCGCGTGGGACACCTCAGCAGCGAAAAGCCTCACGCTTTCCCAGCTGTCCGACGGCACGAGGATTCAGCTTTTACTTGCTGTTCGCATTGCCTTTGCTATAGACGCAGAGCGTGGGACCACAGTCCCGTTAATGCTTGACGAGGCTCTTAGCACAGCTGACCCTGAGCGCTTTAGGGCCGTGGCGGAAAGTCTTGTCGTTCTGGCCAGGGATGGTAGGCAAATCTTTTATATGACAGCGAATCCTGTTGATGTGACTGCCTGGAAAATGGTCTACGGTGGCAGTGGTGGGTCTGAGCCACACGTTATTGATCTTGCTCAGGTGCGAGGAGGTCAGGCGGCCGTTTCTGATATGGCGATGCTTCGTGTGCCACCGGCTCCTGAAATCCCCGAACCTGGCGCTATGACAGCTGAGCAATACGGTATGGCGATCGGAGTACCACCGACCAGTGTGCTCAAGCCGGTTGAATCTTTACATTTATTCTACTTGCTGCGTGACGACCTCGATTTACTATATACGCTGCTTCGCGAGACGCGCATCACGACAGTTGGTCAATGGGTGTCGCTGTCAGAGTCGGGGCGCGCAAATCGTTTTCTATCGACAGATGTTTGCGGTCGATTAGATGCGCTTTGTAGATGTGCTCGTGAGATTTATGAAGTACGAATCATCGGTCGTGGGAGGCCGGTGGACGGCGAGGTATTGCGCGAGAGTGGCGCAGTGACCGAAACATTTATCACGCGTCTGACATCCCTAGCAAGTGATATGGACGGGGATGGTAGACGCTTTCTTGCTGCATTCGAAGATCGCAGTGAAGAGCGAGTCAAAGGATTCAGGAATGATGCTCAACAGCGGCTACGCACTTACCTCGAGAATAACGGATACGTAGATTCGCGTCCGGTAATGAATGCGGATGAGATTCGCCTGCACGTAATGGGGCAGACCCATGCCGTAATAGATGCGGGTATTATCACTCGCGAGGAATGTGGTCGTTTCGTAGACCAGTTGTTATCGGCACTCGATAAGACTTCGAAGTGAGAGTCTGCAGTTGTGACCGGCTGAACAGGAGGGTATGCAGCGCAGAAAATTGTTAGTGGCGCTATATTATAAAACAAGGAATAGAGGGATAGTTGATGATGCTGTTCTTATCGAGTTCAGTGACAGTGTAACGTTGCTGTTTGTCAGGCAGTCATTCACGTGCACATATTTGTTTTGATCAGTTGTCTATGACCGCTGCATATGATTGCGGATGAACACAAAAGCATGATTGGGTTTTGTCACAATAAAGACGAAAAACGCGCTCCACAAAAGCGACATTCAGAGACAATGAGTGACAACGAAACAGAAAATCAGAGAGAAGAAAAACACTGTAAATACAGTATTTTTGGCGGTTTTTGATGGTCTGTGGTAGTCTATGAAAATGCTGCCGAGGAGAGGACTTGAACCTCATCTGGAATAGTCATTTCATGCTTATAATTCAATGAGTTACTAATTCCTATCTTCGCTGCGTTCCACTCACGTTCCACGCTGATTATTGCTAATGATATATCGGTTCAGTTACTGCCCCAGATTTCCTGAAGAAAAGCATTTTAATCCCTTGGGGTTGAATTTCCCGCTGCTTGCAGCGTTTAAAAAGCATTGCGATGAAATCTATGATTTCGGGTAATTCATCTTAATACCCCGCCAGCTTGCTGCGGGGTTGTTTATTATGCGTCAAAATAGGGGCACTTTCATGTATGTATTCTAAAGTACAGCGTACTATACAATGGAACTAATGACTCAGTTAGTAAGGGAAGAATATGAATCATGGCAGACTAACAAAAAACATGGCCAAGGGTATAAAGGAACTCAGGAGCCGAATCGAAGAATCTGAAATTCCTTCGT
>DRJH01000161.1 GCA_011052285.1 Gammaproteobacteria bacterium | reverse complement strand
CTGAAAACCAGGTGGACAAGCTGTTCACTGAAAATGCCTGGATGGTGCGGGAAAAGCCGGCTGCTTACGGTACCCTTGAAAGAGAGGTTACTGAACAGGATCGAGCGCTTTATGCGCTATGCCGTCCTGATAGGCTTCTTGAATTGACCTTCCGCTTTATCCTGTTTGATGCCGGTGTCAAGAAAATCGCACGGTATCAGCAGTACTTTGCCGTCAAAAAAATCATGGATCGCATCAGCAATCGTGAACATGACGGCAGACGCCGGGGCGGCGTGGTCTGGCATACCCAGGGCAGCGGCAAGTCGTTGACCATGGTGCTGCTTGCCAAGTCTATCGCTCTGTGTTCTGAAATTAATGACTATAAAATCGTCCTGGTGACCGACCGGGTCGACCTTGACGACCAGATCTACAGGACTTTCCACCATTGCGGCAAGGAAGTGGAGCAGGCCGCAACCGGCAAACACCTCTCACAGATGCTGAAAGGCAACAAGCAGCGCATTGTTACAACGATCATCGACAAGTTTGAGGCGGCTGTCGGTCGGCATGTTGTGCGCAATGATGACCCCGACATTTTTGTTCTGGTAGATGAAGGGCATCGCGGACAGTACGGCCCGCGTCATGCCAAAATGCGCCGGGTACTACCGAATGCCTGTTACATCGGTTTCACCGGCACGCCGGTGATGAAGAAAGACAAAAACACGGTCGAGAAATTCGGCGGTCTGATAGACACCTACACCATCGACCGGGCGGTGGCTGACAAGGCGGTAGTGCCTCTTCTATATGAGGGAAGGCATGTTGAACAGCATGTGGACTCCCGTGGAATCGACGCCTGGTTCGAACGGATCACTGCCAACTTGAGCGATGAACAAACTGCGGATCTGAAAAAGAAATTTTCAACTACTGACCAGCTGAACAAGGCTGCGCAGAAGGTTATGGCCATTGCCTGGGATATCAGCGAGCACTTTCGTGACAACTGGCAGGGGACAGGGTTCAAGGGGCAGCTGGTGACACAGGACAAGGCTGCCGCGTTGCTCTACAAAAAATATCTTGATGAATTTGCCATGGTCTCATGCGAAGTGCTGATTTCGGGCCCCGACGAGCGGGAAGGTGAAGAGGACCTGTATGAAGAAAACAAACTGGCCGTGCATCGGTTCTGGAAAACGGTCATCAGTAAATACGGCAGTGAACGGGAGTACAACAAGCAGGTCATCAATGCCTTCAAAAATGCGCAGCAGCCTGAAATAATTATTGTGGTAGATAAGTTACTCGTCGGATTCGATGCGCCCCGAAACACCATTCTATACCTGACGCGGAAGCTGAAAGACCATACCCTGCTGCAAGCTATCGCCAGGGTCAACCGATTGAGCGATGGCAAGGATTTCGGATATATCATCGACTATCGTGGGGTTTTGGAAAACCTCGACCACGCCCTCAATCTTTACAGTACGCTATCCGAGTTTGATTCCGGGGATATTGAAAATATTCTCACCGATGTGACTGTGGAGACATCGACACTTCCTCAAAAACATTCTCTTTTGTGGGATACATTTAAAGAGGTCAAGAACAAACAGGACGAGGAAGCGTACGAACTGGCGCTTGCGGATGTTGAACTGCGGGCCAGGTTTTACGAACGTTTGTCAGCATTTTCGAAAACGCTTGGCATTGCACTGTCCAGCGTCAAGTTTTTGGAGGAAATTGAGCCGGGGAAATTGAATCGTTATCGGGCGGATCTGAAATTTTTCTCCAAGCTTCGCACGGCGGTAAGGAAACGATATGCGGAAGTCGTGGATTTTGCCGAATACGAACCAAAGATCCAAAAACTGCTGGATACGCATGTAGGCACCGGTGAGGTTGAAAAAATTACGTCCCTGGTCAACATCTTTGATATTGATGCCTTTGCCCGGGAAGTGGAGAAACTGCCGAATGCAGCCGCCAAAGCCGATACGATTGCTCATCGTACGGCCCGGACAATCCATGATCGCATGCAGGAAGACCCGGCCTTTTACAAACGCTTCTCAGAGCTCCTGATTACTGCTATCGCGGCTTTCAGGGAAGAGCGGATCAAAGCAAATGAGTATCTCAAGAAGGTAACAGAGATTATGAACGCCGTGCGTAATCGTACCGGAGATCGAATTCCGGAAAAACTCCAAAGCCATGATGTTGCCAAGGCCTATTTTGGTTCTCTTAAGGAAATCCTAAGGCGGTTGGATAACGGTGAGGATGATTTCGAAAATGTTATTGCCGACGTCGCGCTGGCTGTGGATGAAGTCGTTGAACGAAATCGGATTGTCAGTTGGACCGGCGATACAGATACCCAGAATCGCATGAGGAATGAGATAGAAGACCGCCTTTTCGACTTTAAGGACAAAGACGGCATTGATATCACGTTCGAGGACATGGATGCGATTATGGAACAGTGTCTGGATATTGCTAGGATCAGAAGGCCATGACAATGCAGATGGATCTGTCATTTGGCGCCCGAAAATTCCCTGTTGATGTTACGTTCAGTGCGTGCAAGCGTCTTTCCGTTACCGTGCATCCAGATCTTAGAATCACCGCGAAGGCACCTGCTGGATACGAACCGGAGATCCTTCGGCAGTGGCTGAAAAAACGGTCCTCATGGATAGCTCGGCAAATCGACTATTTTGAGCGATTTCAACCTCTACCCACGGAACGTAAATTTATCTCCGGGGAAACGCACTATTATTTGGGACGGCAATATCGTTTGAGAATACGGTCTGGTGAGATAACTCGCGTGCGGCTGATCGGCCGTTTCTTTGAAATGGAATTGTCTGATACAGGTAACAGGGAAAAAATACGGGCGATCATGCTCGATTGGTACACGGCACACGCCAAGGATTTGCTTTCGAGAAGGCTTGCTCAATACATACCGACTTTCGAGAGGATGGGGGCCGCAGTGCCTGAAGTACGCTTCCGTCGCATGAAGAAACGATGGGGAAGCTGCTCCAGTGGTGGTGTCATCATGTTGAATACCGAACTGGTCAAGGCTCCGATCCACTGCATCGACTACGTGATTCTACATGAACTGAGCCATCTGTTGTTTCTAAATCACGACAGAAAGTTTTACCGGTTGCTTGGGCGAGTTTTACCAGACTGGGAAAAACGAAAAGAACGGCTCGAAAAAGTAATCATCTGAGGAGTGATGGCTGGAGACCGGGGTTACGAAATCACCACATCTGATAGGCAAATGGGAATCGAACCCACATCCTTTTAAAAATTCGCGTTGTTCAAAAAAAGAGCAGACACAAGGTAATCGCCACTGGGTTCCAGGAATGTTGCTACTGCACCCGGACTAATGTTGCAGCACGAAGGCCTGGGCGTGGTCCGGCCCCATGGCCAGGATCGAGTTTTTGAATAATCTGACATGATTGACTTTATCAGAAAAGGCCGTTTCCTTCAGAGGGTGGCGGGGGTCAGCAATATTAAAGACATAGAGGCTGTTGGCGGCACATTGGCCATCGGCTAAAAAGGCCTTGTTGTTTGCTACCGAGACATCCATTGCATAACAACGACCGGTAATCCGGGCCAGATTTTTCGGTGCCTCGGGATTGGCCACATTGATCAAACGTAGTCCGTCCAGACCCAGGGTGACGTAGAGTATTTGCTGCTTGTAGAAGATACTTTCTGCTGTGTGTTGAACCCGAATAGTGCTCACTTTAAGCGGTTTTTTGGGGTTGCTGATATCGGCAATCACGATGCCTTCTGAGCCATAGGCGATATAGGCATATTGTCCTTGGACAGCGACATCCAGAGCACCTTCCACGGTGATTAAATCCTCCCAGGTAACATTGATGTCTCCGCCACCGGAAGCTTCGCGCTGATTATCATAATCCTCCTCCCCACCATAGCTTGATGCGCTGGTCACATTGTCATTGGCCGAGTTTTGTTCAGGGGGAGGGTAAGCCTGGAAGGTAGAGATCAGTCGGGGTTGGGTCGGTTGGCTGATGTCAATCAAATGCAGGCCCTGAAAGCCTGAAGTGACCAGAGCCAGGTTGTTTTGAATGACGACCTTGTGAGAGTAGCCATCGAGTGGCAAAAAGCTTGACAGTTGCGGTTTTGAGGGATCACTGATATCGATGGTTTCAAGTCCAAATTTACCATCAACCAAATAAAGATAGTGCCCTTTTCTCGCTATGGAGTGTGCGTAATCCTTGGAGCGATAGCTGCCGATTTGTGTGGTTTTGCCTTTGTTGTCGAGGCGAAATACACGTAGATCAGGAACGGTACCTTCCGCTTTTTTTGCCGCCAGGAAAAGAAGATGATCTGCCATAATGGCATCTTCGTAGGCTCCCTTGATCTCAAATAATTTTACCGGCTGTGCGGCGAATAATTCGCCGGTAAAGACTAACAAGGTGAAGAATAATAACGTTTTGAGTGAGGTCATTGTTGGCATTTTCCCATTATATGTTGTTGTACACGAAGCAGGTATTGGTCGATGGTTTCCTGGCTGTGTCGAGGCACAATGAAGAGAAGTTTGGCGGCAATCATATCACCTCGCGTCTTTTTAATATCCGAGGTTTTTATTCCCTTTGGGTCTTTTGATTGTTGTGATTGTAGTACCTCACGAAAATTGGCCAATACCTCCGCCTGATTTTGACACAGGCGCAGAATCAGATCATTATCGGCGCGATAGGCAGCCAAATAATTCACCAACAGGATCAGGACGGTGAGGCCGGCAATGAACAGTCCCGCTTTAAGCATGGTGTAGCGATGGCCGCTCAGTTCGAGGTTGGTCTTTTAGCAGCCCGCATGCGGGTCTCGGGCACTTTGTCCGACTCTTCGGGGGTTAGGGCTTTAATCTGCAGGGCATGAATTTGTACCTGCATCATGTCATTTCAGCAATACGATTTTCTTGCATGGTGGCTCCAGTGCAAAGTTAGTCTCCTCTTGGTCAACGCCTTCAAGGCAGTACTTTCAGAAAGGGTTTGACTTCAACCTCGGCGTAAACCCCGGCGACGACGTACGGATCCTGTTCCGCCCATTCCTGCGCCGCCCGCAAAGCATCAAATTCGGCAATAATCAGGCTGCCGCTGAAGCCTGCCGTACCCGGGTCAGGGCTGTCGACTACAGGAAAAGGGCCGGCGAGTAGTAAACGGCCTTCCTGTTTCAGCGCATTCAAGCGAGCCAGGTGCTGTTCTCTTGCGCTTTTACGCAGTGGTAGGGATTCCGGAACATCTGTGCAATAGATCGAGTAGAACAACCTTATTTCTCTCTTATTTCTCTTTGGGTTTATCTTCGATATATTTGTAGATGAAGAACATTTGTATCACCGTAAAGGCGAAGGTCAGTCCCAGCAAACCAAAGACCTTGAAATTGACCCAGATATTGGTGCGTGTTTGTGGGTCAAGTTCGGGGGCATAATAGAAGGCAACATAGATATTGAGCAGGCCGGCAATCAGGAAAAACAGGCCCCAGGCCAGGTTGACATTGCGCCATACTTTATCTGGCAACTTTAACTGACTGCCGAGTACGCGTTCGAGAGCTGTCTTTTTGCCGACGAATAAACTGCCAAGTATCAGTACGGAGAAGATCCAGTTGACGATACTGGGCTTCCATTTTATGAAGTTAGGGTCCTGAAATAACAGGGTCATGCCTCCGAAAAATGTGATCACCGCCAAGGTTACCAAGTGCATGGTTTCAAAGCGGCCTTTGCGGTGGCGGAAGACCGCAACTTGCAATATCGAGGCAATCATGGCAACGGCGGTTGCGGTATAGATGCCATACATCTTGAACGCTGCGAAAAATAGTAGCAGGGGAAAAAAATCGAACAGAAGTTTCATGAGTCAAATAACGCTATGCGTTTGGGAGCCGTAGTAGAATTGAAGGTAAGAAGTCGTACCGATAGGGTAGCCAATCTGTACTCACAGGGCAAGGTATTTGTACGAATCTGTGAATAATTCAACACAATAGGAGCGGCAGGGTGATGGCAGGTTCAAGGTTAAGAAAGCAGGCCCTTGCAAGTGAGGTAACAATATGGCCAACACGCTTCCGGTGCGTGGTGGTAGAGGGGCCTATCGGGGTCGGTAAAACAACCCTGGCTCGACGGTTGGCAGAAGTGGCCGGCAGCAATCCAGTGTTGGAGGAACCAGAAAAAAACCCTTTTCTCGAGCGTTTTTATCAGGCTCGGGACCGCTACGCTTTGGCTACGCAGCTACATTTTTTGTTTCAACGCGTGGGGCAGTTGGAACGTCTGGAAACGGAGGGGATACTGAAGCAGGTCAGAATTTATGATTTTATGGTACAAAAAGATCCTTTATTTGCAAAAATCACCCTGGATGAGGATGAATTTTATCTTTACAGTAAAATTTATCAGCGACTGGTTCACGTGGCTCCGGCTTCATGCCCGGACCTGGTGATCTATTTACAGGCCCCGCTACCGGTGTTGCTGGGGCGAATCGAACAACGCGGTCGGATTTTTGAATTCGGCATTGATAAAAATTATTTGCAAAACCTGGTTGATGCCTATTCGCGTTATTTTTTGGCCTATACGGAATCGCCGCTACTGGTGGTGAATGCGGCCGAGATTAATTTTGCCGAAAGCCCTGATGATTTTCGACAATTGTTGCACTATATCCAAAACCTGGGTCCGGGCAGAAATTTTTATAATCCAACCATGGGCTGAATGACCCTGCATCTGTAGTCACTTCTCGCCAGCTGTGTGGTAGAAAACCTGTGGGGTTACGTGCCTGGCTGGATCGATCACATGCTTGAGATAATTTTGTATTTCAACGCTTGTCAGCGAACAGCATTACTTATAGTATGACCTTTGGAGAGTGGGGTTGGACAAAAACAACGAGTGTGGAGGAAATGACACAATGAAGAATCACAAGGACGAGGGCACGGTATATCGGTGGTGTGGTGCGACTTTGGCATTTGCTGTGGTGTCCACGCTGGGGCTCGCAGTACCGCAGCAAGCCGCTGCGGTTGAGTTCAACAACGGTGACTGGAGTGGTAGTCTTGATACTACGCTATCCTATGGCGCACGCTGGCGGATACAGGGCCGTGACCCCCGCCTGCTGGGTTTGGCAGGGACACCTCAGGCGGGTACCGCGTTCTCGGTCAATGGGGACGATGGCAACCAGAATTATGACAAGGGGGTGGTGAATAGCGCAGTCAAAGTCACCTCTGAGCTGGAGCTCAATCACAAGAGTAATAATGGTGGGGCTTTCATCCGGGTTTCCGGATTTTATGACAATGAAAGTGAGAATGGTAATCGGGTCAAAGCGCCGTTGAGCAATGACGCCCTGGACCTGGTTGGCAGCAAGTTGGATCTGCTTGATGCCTATGTCTGGGGGCGCTTCAGTGTCGGCGGTAAAGACGCCCAGCTGCGTCTGGGCAATCAGATTTTGAATTGGGGAGAAAGCACCTTTATCCAGAACGGCATTAACGCCATCAATCCGGTGGATGTCGCGGCCTTGCGTGTCCCCGGCGCCGAGTTACGTGAAGCACTGGTGCCGGTACCCCTGATCTCCACCTCGGTTGATATCACGGACAATGCCAATATTGAAGCCTTTTATCAGTTACAGTGGCAGGAAACCAAGATCGATCCCACGGGCTCCTACTTCAGTACCAATGATTTCGCCGGGCAGGGAGGCACCCGGGTGGTATTGGGTTTTGGTTCGGTACCGGATATTCTGCCCTCAGGCCCCTCTGCCCCACCCATTGGCCCAGTTGGGGCGGTAGTACCGCGTGATCCCAATCGCTATCCCAAGGACGGTGGGCAGTATGGATTGGCGTACCACGTTACTGCCCCGAGTCTTAATGACACCGAATTTGGTTTGTTTTATCTGAACTACCACAGTCGTTTGCCCATTATCAGTGCCCGGAGTGGTGTGTTGGGGCCGACGGTGGACCCAAGAACCGGCAAACCCGCCGGACTGCTGGCTGGTGATTATGCCGGTAGTGCCGGATATTTGATTGAATACCCGGAGAATATCCAGCTATTCGGTGCCAGTTTTAATACCACCTTGAATGACAGTGGCGTGGCATTGCAGGGTGAAGTTTCCCTGCATAAGAATGTGCCCTTGCAGGTTGATGATGCAGAGCTGTTGTTTGCCGCCCTGTCGCCACTGGCGTTGATCGGTAGTCCTGCCGGTCAGTTGCTGGCTGCGACCAACCAGGTGGTGCCGGGAGGTGTGGGTTTTAATACCTATATTCCCGGGTATATCCGTCGTGATGTGACCCAGATTCAGGCCACTGCGACCAAGTTATTCTCCCATGTCTTAGGTGCGGATCAGTTTGTGTTGCTCGGTGAAGCGGCAATGGACATGGTCAGTAATATGCCCGATAAGAGTGTGCTACGGCTTGATGGGCCGGGCACCTATACCAGTGGTAATCCGATCCATGCCAGCATCGGTGCCCATGCCGGCAAACCGGCCGAAGATGCCAGCCACTTCCCTGATGCCAATTCCTGGGGCTATCGTATTGCCGGTCGCCTGGATTACTTGAACGCAGTGGCCGGAGCCAATATTTCCCCACGTTTCTCTTTCCAGCATGATGTATCCGGTATTTCACCGGGCCCCGGTGGTAATTTTATCGAGGGTCGCAAGGCATTGACGCTTGGTGTGGCTACGACCTGGCAACAGAAGTGGGTATTTGATATCAGCTATACCAAGTACTCCGGCGCGGGCCGCTATAACCTGATCAATGACCGAGACTTTATCGCAGCCAGTATCAAATACTCGTTCTGATTGAGGGCATAGCTATGAAATATAACACCGCATTTGTAGGAATAGCGACTGCGCTGTTGCTGCTGTCATCAACAGTGCAGGCTGCGGTCAGTGTTGAGCAAGCCGCTCGCCTGGGTAAGGACCTGACGCCGATCGGTGCCGAAAAAGCGGGCAATGCTGCTGGCACCATCCCGGCCTGGGACGGCGGCATCACCCAGGCACCGGATGGCTTCAAAACCGGTGGGCATCATCCTGACCCCTATGCCGGTGAGAAACCGTTGTTCCGGATCGACAGCAGCAATGTGGCACAATATGCGCAACAACTCACTGCCGGCGCACAAGCGCTGATCAAGGCGTATCCGGATTACTACATGACCGTGTATCCGAGTCATCGTAGTGCCTCCGTACCCCCACGGATTTACCGGGCGAGTGAGAAAAATGCCACCACAGCCCGGTTGGTAGAGGGTGGAAATGGTGTCACCGGTGCCCAAGTGGGGATTCCTTTTCCGATTCCCGAAAATGGTCAGCAGGTAATTTGGAATCATCTGCTGCGCTATCGTCCTGATATGGCTGAGCGCCATTATCTGCAGATTCCGGTACAACGGGATGGCAGCTATACCGCAGTCAAATTCCTTGACCAGTTTCTGTATGCCTATGGATTGCCTGGAGCCACCGAGGCGTCACTGAATAATGTGGTGTTCTATTTCAAGCAAAAGGTTATTGCGCCACCACGTCTGGCCGGTCAGGTGTTGCTGGTTCACGAAACCTTGAACCAAAGCCGGGAGGCACGTAAGGCCTGGCTCTATAATCCTGGCCAGCGACGGGTACGGCGGGCACCCAATGTGGCTTTTGATAACCCACGGACCGCTTCCGATGGTTTGGCGACCAGCGATCAGTTGGATATGTTCAATGGTAGCCTGGAACGTTATAACTGGAAGCTGGTGGGCAAGAAAGAACTGTATGTGCCCTACAACAGTTATCAGCTCAATAGTGGCGCCTTAAAATATACCCAGATTGTCAAGCCCCGACACCTCAATCCTCAGTATTTACGTTATGAGTTGCACCGGGTCTGGGTCGTAGAGGCGACCCTGAAGAAAGGGGCCAGGCATATCTACAAGCGCCGGACCTTTTACTTTGATGAAGATTCGTGGCAGATTCTGGCGGTGGACCAATATGACAATCGTGATCAGCTGTGGCGGGTTTCCGAGGGTCATGTTATCAACTATTACGAAACACCGACGTTGTGGACGGTGGCTGAGGTGCACTACGACCTGCAGTCCGGTCGCTACCTGGTGCTGGGACTGAATAATGAAGAGCCCGTCACCTATGACATGAGTGTAAAACTGCGACGCAGTGATTTCACTCCCTCTGCACTGCGCCGGGAGGGACGACGGTAGGCGTGTTGGTAGCGAAAAAACGGTAACGAAAAGGCGCGCCGTTAAATGGGTTTGGTCGCAATCCGTCGCTCAGGCCTGCTGATTATTTTTGCACTATTATTGGGCTGGTGGATGCCACAGCGTGTCATTGCCCAAAATGGTACAACAAGCACAACAAATAGTGTCGATAATAGTGAAATTCAGCCACTGGCGGTCGCTGCTTTGTTGCTACAGGTAAGTCGTGCTGGTCAGCGCTTGATTGCGGTGGGTGATTTTGGTGATTTGTTGCTGTCGGATGATTCCGGAAAACACTGGCGGCAGATCGTGGTTCCAACCCGGGCTCTTCTGGTCCGGGCGTTTTTTATTAACGCCCAGGAAGGTTGGGTCGTTGGCCATGATGCAGTAATCCTCCATACCACAGATGGCGGTGAGCACTGGTCATTGCAATACGCCGATCCCAAAGGCAATACCCCGCTGTTCGATATTTATTTTTCAGACGATCAGCATGGCCTGGCAGTGGGTGCATATGGTAGCTGCCTGCGTACGGCTGATGGCGGTACACATTGGCAGCAATGCACCGTCAATGCAGAAGAAGATTATCATCTGAATCGGTTGATAGTGACCACGGCAGGGCTTTTTATTGCAGCCGAGGCAGGCAGGATTTATCGATCGCAAGATCAAGGCGCTCACTGGCAAGCCATCGATAGTGGTTATCAGGGCTCATTGTTCGGGATTCTGGAGCTGGCGAATCACGACATGCTGGCCTATGGTTTGCGTGGTCATGTCTTGTTCAGTACAGATGCCGGAGCCAGCTGGCAGCCTCGGAAGACGGCGGTGTTGGCTACGCTGATGGATGCCGTTCAACTGCCTGGTGGCAGCATTGTAATCAGCGGCACAGCCGGAACGTTGCTGATCAGTTCGGATCAGGGAAAGACATTCAGGATTCGTGAACAGCCGAATCGTGCGGCGATTTTATCGCTGTTGCCTCTGCCGAATCAAGGCCTGTTGTTGGCAGGAGAACATGGTGTCTCGGTGATCCAGGCCATGCAGCCGTGAAGGCTCGCGTGCGTCACCTGCACCGCTTGGCCGATGTCGTATTTGGTCATCGCAAAACGCTATTGGTTCTATTTTTGCTGTTGACCCTCTTTTTCGGTTGGCAGGCAATGTCGCTGCGTATCGATGCCGGCTTCAATAAATTGCTGCCGATGCAGCATCCCTATATCCATAATCTGCTCAAACACCGTGCCCAATTTGGTGGTGCTAACCGGATCTTGATCGACCTTTCCGTCCGCAAGGGAGATATCTTCACCCCGGTATTTTTTCAGGCATTAAAGCAAGCTACGGATGCCGTGTTCTTTCTGCCTGGCATTGATCGCGCCCGTGTGCATTCCCTTTTTACTCCCAATACACGCTTCACCGAAGTTGTAGAAGACGGCATCAGTGGTGGCAATGTGATTCCGCAGGATTTTCAGGACGATAAGGCGGGCTTGGCCGAAGTCAGGAATAATATATTAAAAGCCGGTATTGTCGGTCGGTTGGTGGCCAATGATTTTAGCGGTGCCATGATTACCGCGCAGCTGCTGGAAATTGATCCTGAAACCGGCAAGCGGGTGGACTATTTGCGGGTATCCCGTTTGCTGGAGCAGCGCATTCGTGATCGTTTTGAGACCACAGCTATTGATACCAATATCAAACTGGATGTCCATATTATCGGTTTCGCCAAGGCGATCGGAGACATCAGTGACGGGGCCAGGCGGGTAATCCTGTTTTTCGCGATTACGATCCTTCTTACCGGCATCCTGCTGCGTCTGTTTACCCGTACCTGGAGGGCCACGCTGGCGATATTGGGATGTTCTTTGGTGGCTGTTGTCTGGCAGTTGGGATTATTGCCGCTGCTGGGCTATGGAATGGACCCCATGTCGGTATTGGTGCCTTTTCTTATTTTCGCCATCAGTGTCAGCCACGGTGTACAAATGGTGCATGCTATCCGCCATCATCTGGTCGATAACGATACTTTTCTGGCGGTTAGAAAAGCCTTTATCCGGTTGGTGATTCCCGGTGGCGTGGCACTCCTGAGCGATACCATCGGTTTTGTTACCATCCTGCTGATTCATATCGCGGTTATTCAGGAGATGGCGATTACCGCAAGCCTTGGAGTCGCAGTGATTATCCTGACCAATTTTTTGCTGTTACCGCTGATTCTGTGCGGCTGTCAGTTGCGTGCAGTCCCTAAAGGAGTTGGTGGATTGATGTCTGCTGTCTGGCGGGGGTTGTCCTCGCTGGCTTTGCCAAGTCGAGGGTCCTGGGTGGCACTGCTTGCCTTGATGTTACTGGGGCTCGGGTTGTGGCAGGCGGCGGGGATTAAAATTGGTGACCTGCAGCGCGGTGTTCCGGAATTACGAGCGGATTCGCGTTATAACCTCGACACCATGGCGATTACCCGACGTTATTCCATTGGTGTCGACGTGTTGTCTATCTATGCGGAAACGGTAAAGGATGCTTGTATTGATTATGCGGTCATGGATACGATTGAGCGTTTTCGCTGGCGCATGGCTAACGTCAAAGGTGTGCATTCTGCTTTGGCACTATCGAGCGTAGTTAAAGTCATTAATGCGGGTTGGAATGAAGGGGATCCTCATTGGCGGGTATTATCCAGAAACCCACAAGTGCTGGTGCAGTCTGTAGCACTGGTGGAAACCTCCAGCGGTTTGCTCAATAGTGATTGTACGGTGATGCCGGTGTACTTGTTTACCCTTGATCACAAGGCGGAAACCATAGAGCGAATTATCAAAGCGGCCAAGACCAATGCTCGACAATTGGCGACAGACAAGGTCAAATTTACCTTGGCTGGCAATAATGTTGGGGTTATGGCCGCTTCCAATGAGGCGGTACAGGCAGCACAGATACCGATTCTGGCGTATGTCTTCACTGCCGTTGCCCTGTTATGCTGGCTCACCTTTCGCTCATTTCGTGCCATGTTGTGCGTGTTGTTGCCGCTGGCTTTGGTCTCCGTATTCGCTTATGCCGTTATGTCCTGGTTGGAGATTGGCCTGAAGGTTTCCACCTTGCCGGTGGTTGCTTTGGGTATTGGGGTGGGGGTGGATTACGGGATTTATATCTTTGCCGGGTTTCAGCATTTTCTGTATCAAGGTCGCTCCCTGCCGGATGCCTATTTGCTGGCACTTGAGCAAAGCGGTAGCAGCGTGGTTTTTACTGCAGTCACCTTGGCCATCGGTGTGGCTACCTGGGTTTTTTCACCGTTGAAATTTCAGGCCGACATGGGTATCCTGCTGACCTTCCTGTTTCTGGTCAACATGCTGGCTACCGTAGTATTACTGCCGGCATTGGCAAGTCTGTTGTTTAGAACACAACCCAAAGCAGCAACTACCTGAAGTCACCGTAAAGAAACTGTCGTGACGGCCAGTCAATTCCATGGTGGCAATTCTATGCTAGATTTTCCCGTTTCCGGATGAATCAAGCCGATCGGGGTATCTGCATTACTGCCTGACCACGGATCACCTGGGTTTCACCGACACTGCAGATCGTATCAAGGGTCACGCGTGCGTGTCGGGCATCGATGGATTTGATGGTGGCGGTGGCGACCACTGTGTCACCAATTCGTACCGGAGCCCGAAATTGCAGGGTTTGACTGACATAAATCGCACCAGGCCCGGGTAGTTTGGTGCCAAGAATGGTCGAAATATAGCCAGCAGAGAGCATGCCATGAGCGATACGACTACCAAACTGGGTGCTGGCACCGAACGCATCGTCCAGATGCAGCGGATTCATATCTCCGGAAACCCCGGCGTAGTTGGCGATGTCAGCTACGGTAACGGTGCGGGAAAACTGTGCAGACATACCCGGTTGCAATTGTTCCAGAGTATAGCAGTGAATGGCGGTCATACGTGTCCTTTTAAGAGTTGATCCAGGTCAAGTGAAAGGATTAATTTTGTACCGATTACAGTATATCAGGACTGCCTTCGCATACCGCAACGTGTTTACCGGTGTATGCTAAAACCTATGTGATGTACTGGTGGAATATTTATAGTGAAATCGAGTGATTCCAGTTCCAAAAGTATAAAATTTGCAGTGATTCTGCTGGCCGTTCTGTCAGTGCTCGTGACGGGAATCGGGGGGATGGCATACTATACCCATACTATTGATATTGCCCGTGAGCGTGAGATTTCACTTGCCACAGATGTGCCCGAGGCGCTTGTTTCCCGGATAGATGATTTTGTCCGACGCGGTCTGCAGGCAGTGAGACTACTTGCGGTCGAAGATTCGATACTTGAGGCTATCGACCGAACTGCCCGGAATGAAGCCAGTGTCTCCTTGTCTGAGCGCGAGACCAACGAAATCCTAGACCACTTCTGTGTCGAACTTAAAGCCTCAATCTGCTATGTTATGGATGTTCAGGGCCGTACCGTGGCCTCCAGCAACAGAGACGGCCCCAAGTCGCTGGTGGGTAAAAACTATGCATTTCGTCCCTACTTTCAGAGCGCTATCCGTGGAGTGGCCGGGCTTTATGCAGCGTTAGGTGTGACCACACACAAACGGGGTCTGTACTTCAGCAGCACGGTTTATACCCGTACCCAGGCCATAGCCGGAGTGGTAGTGATCAAGTTCCCCATGAATTTTCTCGATCAGATCTTCAAGGTCCTGCCCGGGGTGGCCGTTCTGACTTCTCCGGAAGGTGTGATCTTTGTGGCGAATCGTTCTGATTGGTTATTTAAAACGCTGTCTGACTTGTCCACCGGTCAATTGCAGGCCTTACAACAATCGCCACAGTTTGGCGGGATCAAACCGAGCTCTCTTGGCTGGAAATGGAAGGATGACAGCCATCTGTTGGATCCACAGGGTAGCCATTACTATTACCACGCGGTGGATGTGAAAGCCCTTCCTGGCTGGAAAGTGGGTTATGCAGTGAAATCGACAGAACTCAATTTGCAAGTGCAGCAAGCTACCCACACCATTATTTATGCCCTGGCCTTGTTCCTCTTGGCAGTGATTCTGATTGTTGGCTTCATCTATCGGCGCTCTGCCCTGAGCATCAAACAACTGATGGATTATCGACAGGCGTTGGAACAAAGTGAAGAACGCTTTCGGCGATTTTCTGAAGTTGCCAATGAGGCTATTCTCATCCACCGCCATGGCGTTGGCCTGGATGCCAATACCGTGGCGGAAAAGATGTTTGGTTATACCCGGGATGATTTTATTGGTATGAAGGCAGCACAGATTATTGCACCGGAATGTTTGCAACGGGTGCTGGAGAATATCACCCAGCAGTACAAAGAACCCTATGAAGTAGTGGCCATTACCCGGGACGGGGTTCGTATTCCCGTACAACTTACCGGCAAGTCAATCACCTGGGATGGACAGTTAGCCCGGGTGACTTCATTTGTTGATATTAGCGAACGCAAAAAGCAGGAAGAAAAAATCCTCTATCAGGCAACCTATGACGCCCTGACCGGGTTGCCCAACCGGACCTTGTGCCGGGATCGGATTGAGCAGGCGATCCGGGCTGCCAGGCGTGGCAACTATCGACTGGCGCTGATGTTTGTGGATCTTGATGATTTCAAAGCGGTAAATGACACCATGGGCCATGACATTGGTGATGAATTGCTGCAACAGGTGGCACGGCGCATGCAGTCTTGTGTACGGGCAGAGGATACCGTGGCTCGCCAGGGCGGTGATGAATTTCTCATTCTGCTGGGTAGAATCGATCAGGCAGCAGATGTGAATACAATTGAGGAAAAACTGCTGCAGGCATTTTCAACTCCTTTCGACCTTTGTGGAACTGAACTTGTGGTGACCCTGAGCATTGGTGTTGTGGTATTTCCTGAGGATGGTGAGGAGTACTCGACCTTGCTGCAGTACGCAGATATTGCCATGTATCGTGCCAAGGCGGAAGGGAAAAATATGAGTCGTAAATTCAACCCGGAAATGGGTGTCAGAACCTCCCGACTGCAAGCGCTGAATACCGCCTTGCAGCGGGCCTTGCCCGAAGCAGAATTTTCCCTGGTATATCAGCCGTTGTTTGCTGTGGCTACACGACAACTGCAGGGTGCTGAAGCACTGTTGCGTTGGCAAAGTAAAGAACTCGGAGCCATTTTGCCCGAGGAGTTTATTCCGGTACTTGAGCGCACCGGGAAGATTGTAGAAGTGGGAATCTGGGTTCTGGAACAGGCTTGCCGGCAGATGGTACTATGGCAACAGCAAGGTTTCGAGCATTTGCGCATAGCTGTCAATGT
The DNA here is from genome assembly GCA_011052285.1 of Gammaproteobacteria bacterium. Lineage (GTDB taxonomy): Bacteria > Pseudomonadota > Gammaproteobacteria > Arenicellales > DRJH01 > DRJH01. The sequence goes on along the minus strand of DRJH01000161.1, from coordinate 7,792 downwards.
TTCGCCCCGACAGCTCGGTGACATGACATTTCCACAAAAACTACAGCAAATTCTCGATGGCAGCGGTCTTGCCGCAGATCGGTTAGAGATTGAAGTCACTGAGGGCCTGTTTCTCAAGCATAGTATTGAGAATGTGAAGCGGGTTCTGCACGCCTTGCGTGTACTCGGTGTAGGTTTGTCGATCGATGATTTTGGTACCGGGTTTTCCTCGCTGGGCTACGTTCGTGATTACCCCTTTACCAGTCTCAAGATCGATCGCAGCCTGTTACCCAAAGATGCAAACGACTATCGTGCCCAGGCTTTGGTAACCGCTGCGATCGCCATGGCCAAAGGGCTTGAGATGTCAGTTATCGCTGAGGGGGTGGAAACCTCGTATCAGCTCGATTTTATGAAAGCCCACTTTTGTGATTCGATCCAGGGCTTTCTGCTCGGCAAGCCAGTCAAGGCGGAGGATTTCATATTCACCGGAGAAGTAGAGTTGTTGTAAGCTCTGTCCTTGGGATAGCCTCCTAGCCATCCGTTATTGTCTTTTGCAGTTATATTTCAGGTTACCCATGAATCCGCATACAAAAAAGCCATCTATCGCCGTGATTGGAGCGGGCCCCATGGGGCTGGCAGTGGCCTGGCAGCTGTTGAGAAATGGTTATGCAGTAACGGTTTTTGAGGCCGATGGCGTGGTAGGGGGGATGACCGCTTGTTTTGATTTCTCGGGAGTGCGGATCGAGCGCTTCTATCACTTTATCTGCACACCTGATCAGCCCTTGTTCGATATGCTCAAGGAACTCGGGATTGCCGATTGTTTGTGTTGGAGGGAAACACGGATGGGTTTTTTCATCAAGGGTGTACTCTACCCTTGGGGGAATCCGCTGGCACTGCTGAAGTTCCCCGCATTGGGTTGGTTGGGAAAACTTCGTTATGGATTGCATGCTTTTGTCAGCACACGTCGCAGTAACTGGCAGGCGCTTGATGGTCAGGAAGCCGGACAATGGATTCGACGCTGGGTTGGCAAACAGGCTTACGAGGTATTGTGGCGTAATTTGTTTGATCTGAAATTCTACGGTGATGCGCACAATCTCTCTGCGGCCTGGATCTGGACCCGTATCAAGCGTGTCGGCAGTTCACGCTACAGTCTGATGCGCGAAAAACTGGGTTATCTGGAGGGTGGTTCGGATACGCTGTTACAGGCTATAAGCAAGGCCATAGTGGATCTGGGTGGTAACATAGAATTGAATGCCAAGGTTGAACAGGTGTTGATTCGGAACCGGACTGTGCGGGGCGTCCGCATCAATGGTCAGGATCAGATATTCACCCAGGTTGTCAGCACCGTGCCCATTCCCTACGTTAACGCCATGATCCCGGACCTGCCGGCATCCATACGGGCACAGTTTCGGGCCTTGAAAAATATCGCTGTGGTCTGTGTGATCTGTAAACTGCGGCGCAAGGTCAGCGACAATTTCTGGGTCAATATCAATGATCCTGAAATCGGGCTGCCGGGGATTGTCGAATATAGCAATCTCAATCCATTGGCTGATCCCGTGGTCTATGCACCCTATTATATGCCGGCGGAACATCCACTATATCAACAAACGGATGAAGAATTTTTGCAACGCACCCGGAAATACCTGCAAAAGCTCAATCCTGAGCTTGTAGATCAGGACTTTATCGCCATGCATGCCAGCCGCTATCGTTTTGCACAACCGGTTTGTGGGCCCGGTTACCTGCAGCAATTGCCACCGATAAAACTACCCATCACCGGGCTCTATGTGGCGGATACTTCTTATTATTATCCAGAGGATCGTGGTGTTTCGGAAAGCTTCCGGTTAGGTCGGGATATCGCCAATAGCCTGGACACCTAAGGACAGTGCTTCCAGGATCGGGCACTCTGGAACATCATTACCACTACACTTCGAAGCCATCTCCTGCAAAACCCTTTCCATACGCTGCAGATCTGCAATTTTTTTCTGTATGTCCTCAATATGACCGAGGGTCTTGTCCAGGACTTCACCGCAGGTAATCTCACCGCCATCCACGAGCTTTAGAAGAGAGCGGATCTCATCGATGGAAAATCCCAACTCACGACTTCGGCAAATGAAGGTCAAGCGTTTGGTATGAGATTCACTATAGATCCGCTGACCCCCTTCGGTACGGGGTGGATTCGGCATAATCCCGATGTGCTCGTAATAACGGATCGTTTCGATCTTGACACCTGTCCGTTTTGATAAGGCACCAATGGTCGTGGTTCTGAACAACAATCTATTCATGTGTTACCCCTTGACCCTGTAGCTACTACAGAGTTCATAATACCATTGGAAGCTCAATATTGGAGAGAACAATGGCAGTTAACACAATGAGTGAAGGCGCACTACCCCTGGGTAATCAGGTGGAAGTTCCGGCTGGCATCAAAAATCCTGGAGAAAGGAAAAAGAACCTGATGGCTGCCGGGGGTGTCCTTGGTGCTCTAACAGCGTCGTCTTGTTGTATTTTGCCCTTGGTATTGTTTAGCCTGGGCATCGGTGGTGCCTGGATTGGCAATTTGACGGCACTTTATCCCTATAAGCCCTACTTTGTGACCATTACGCTGATCTTTCTGGCCAGTGGCTTTTATTTGACCTACCGCAAGCCAAACGTTGCGTGTGAACCGGGTAGCTATTGTGCCACGCCTGCATCGGGGCGCATTCTTAAAATTTCACTATGGGGCGCGACGGCCTTGGTTATCGCCGCGCTCATTTTTCCCTATGTGGCCCCCTACCTGTTGGATTAACCAGAGACAAGGAGCAAAATGAAATGAAACGATTTATTGTCCCCATCGCTTTTTCGGTCAGCATGTTGAGTGCGACAATGGGCTTTGCTGCAGAAAAAACCGTCACCCTGGCGGTTAAGAATATGTACTGCGCATCGTGTCCCTACATTGTAAAAAAATCCTTGATGGGGATATCCGGCGTGGATAAAGTGGATGTTTCTTTTGAGAAAAAAATAGCCATAGTCTCTTTTGAGGATACCAAAACCAATGTTGAAGCGTTGACTAAAGCCACCACAAATGCGGGCTATCCCTCCAAGATTGTGCAATAAGCCAAAAGGTGATCAATGATTAAATTAATAGATCGTTGTTGCGGATTCAGTTCCGCAAAAGTCCAATGACCGGTTCCATTGACCAATATGACCTGATCGTTATCGGTGCTGGGTCAGCTGGATTTTCTGCTGCGATTACCGCTGCCGAGACTGGTGCACAGGTGGCCTTGGTGGGTTACGGGATGATTGGTGGTACCTGCGTCAATGTTGGTTGTGTGCCCTCCAAGGCCATGATTCGTGCTGCAGAAATTCTCCACCAAACAAAAGCTGCGTCCCGCTTTGCCGGGATCAAGGCTGAGGCAAATGTTGAAGATTGGTCTGCTCTTGTCGCTCAAAAAGATGAACTGGTCACCGCACTTCGTCATGCCAAGTACATCGACCTTTTGCCTACCTACGAGAATATCACCTATATCGAAGGTGCGGCACGTGTAACCGGGGATGGCGTTTGTGTTGTTGGAAGGCGCATTCGCTCCGATAAAGTGATTATTGCCACGGGTTCCTCTGCGGTCGCACCCAGCATTGTCGGGATTGATGATGTGCCCTATCTTACCAGTACTGAAGCGCTAGATCTGGACAGGCTGCCGTCATCACTGCTGGTGATTGGTGGCGGTTATATTGGCTGCGAGTTAGCACAGATGTTCGGGCGTATGGGGGTTGAGGTCACCCTGGCTTGTCGCTCACGTTTACTGCCTGAAGCGGAACCTGAAATCAGTGAGGCACTCACGACTTACCTGCGCGATGAAGGGCTCACGGTGTTGGATGGCCTTGCCTACAGGTCGATAAGCGGGAACAGTGAGGCGGTCAGGCTGGATATTCAACAAAATGGGCAGAACAGGACGATTCAGGCACAACAGGATCTCGTAACTACCGGACGTCGCCCCAATACCCGGGGCTTGGACCTGGAAGAAAATGGAATTGTCTTGTCGGTTAACGGAGGTATCCAGGTCGATGACCGTATGCGCACAACCCGACCTGGTGTTTATGCTGCCGGGGACATCACCGGTACCGATCAGTTTGTATACATGGCCGCTTACGGTGCGAAAATAGCGTCGAAGAATGCGCTCAACGACGACCACATGGTCTATGATAATTCAGCAATGCCTTGGGTGGTATTTACCGACCCTCAGGTAGCAGGAGTTGGGCTGTCCGAAGCCGTGGCCAAGGCCAAGGGGCTTGTTGTGAGGACCTCGGTTATCGGTCTTGAGCATGTACCGCGGGCGCTTGCAGCACGTGACACGCGTGGCCTGATTAAGCTGGTGGCCGATAGCAAAACCAACAAACTGATCGGAGCACAAATTTTGGCGCCAGAGGGTTCTGACAGTATTCAGACTGCCGTTCTCGCCATTCAGCATGACCTGACAGTCACAGATCTGGCGGCTACAATCTTTCCGTATCTGACCACAGTGGAAGGCTTGAAACTGGCCGCACAAACCTTCGACAAGGATGTCAGCAAACTTTCCTGCTGCGCAGGATGAACACATACTATGCCCAATGAGGACAGCAAACAGATGAGTAGTCTACACGATAAACGAATGAAAAAAGGTTTTATAGGGACCATCGTGGCGGCCCTGTGCTGTTTCACGCCCGTTCTCGTCTTTCTGCTTGGCGGGGTTGGTCTTTCTGCCTGGCTCGGCTGGATTGATTATCTTCTTTTTCCATGGATGTTCGCTTCCCTGGGCTTTCTGGCCCACGCGCTTTATCTTAAATCCGGTAAAAAGGGGGTAACCCCCCAGACCATTATTGTCATTGCCGTGATCGGTGTGACGGCCCTTCTGTTCTGGCTTGAATTCAGATTCGCCATACGCATATCGATTGCCGCTGCCGCAAGTGTGGCCGCTTATGCGTATTATTTACGACGCGGGGCGGTGAAACAGGTGGCCTGATTGAGCGCTCGCAATGACCGTTACCATAGCGTTTGCTTTCTTTATAGGTACGATCACGACCGTAAATCCTTGTGGATTTGTTTTGCTTCCAGCTTATTTTACCCATCGATTGGGAACACGGAGCGGTGGTGATGGCAATAAACTTGACGCGGTCTTGCATGCGATCACGATAGGAATTTCTGCGACATCCGGGTTCGTTCTGGTTTTTGCCATAGTCGGTGGGGCGACGGTATTCGGAGCACATTGGCTCAGTAGCGTATTCCCGTGGACGGGACTTGTCATCGGTGTTGTACTGATGATTGTCGGTCTTTGGATTATGCTGGGCCTGCGTATTACCTTACGTATTCCAGCGCTAGCACATCTTTCTCCGAAAAATGACCTGGGTGGTGATTTTGCTTACGGCGCGGGCTACGCAATTGTCTCGCTTTCTTGCACGTTGCCGATATTTTTGGCTATTACGGGGACAACATTTTCTGAAGGTATTCTTCCCAATATCACGAACTTCATCGCTTTTGCGCTGGGTGTGGGAACGATTCTGACTGCACTTTCAGTCTCTGCGGCCCTTGCTCGTAGTGGACTTGAACGCACACTTAAAAGTTTTTTGCCTTACGTCCATCGGGCAAGTGGTGCCATTCTTTTTCTAGCCGGCCTTTATGTTTCGTACCTTTTGGGGTCTGCCCTTTTTGCGGCGGATTCACCCGTTAGCAATATGCTTGCAACGGGAGAGCGGCTTTCGGCAATTCTCAAGATTTGGTTTGTTGGGCCGCTTGGAAAATTCGTAACGGTGGTTATTCTGGTAATACTCATCACCCTGTCGATCGGGTCTTATCTCTATCATCAGATGAGAAAAAAGTGAACCACAAAAACAGTTGCCCCGTAATCTGGCCAAAGTCAGCTTTTCCAAGCAGGCTTTCTATTCTCGGACAGGCGCCTGGGGGCCTGTCCGAGTCGCCTGGGTGGCAATGCGGGTAAAGATGATATCCAGTTCCCTGGCCATTTGGTCGAGATCATCATTTTTATAGGGGACAAATACGGTGCTTGGTGTTCGGTAGCTCAGGGTTGCGGTTCCGTCTGGATTTTCGGTCACGTAGAAACGAATAGGGGCCTCTATGCCCGATGCCACACTGGCTTTCAGCATGCGTACGGCAAAGTCATTTCGGTATACACCCAGTACTATATTTCCGGGAATCTTGATGCCTCTGCTGGCAGCTCCCCGGCTGGCACTGGCTTGGGTCACCAGTCCCATTTTGTTGTCGGTAATGGCCTGTCGCAGCCTTGAAGTCAGCTCAGTGAATCCGTAGCCGGTAGGGATAACTTCTGTGCTTTGAAGTGGTGCGGCTTGCGAGCCTGCTGATAACAGCAATAATGGTAGCAATAGTCCGAATATTTTGAATCGATTCATGATCATTTATCTTTTGCTGACCACCAGCTTGTAGTTGGGGGTGGGATTGAGAGGGCACGAGTAGAGGTATTCGCCGGGCTTCAGATCTATTGCATAGTCCTGACTCTTGCCCTGTGCTATTCCTCCACCAGAGACACTGGGCAACCTGACACGGTCTATCAGACCGTTTCCACGCAGCCAGAATCCCAGCTCATAGGGGACATTTTTGTTACGTACTCGAAAGATATAGCGCCCGGGCTTGAGTTTCAGAATTTTCGCCTGTTTAAGTCGTTGTGCACCGGTTCGCGAATTGATCGCTTCGCAGTCGCTGGTGCTGTGAGAGCTGTAGCCATGATTGACACCATTTTCACTTTCCAGGAATTGGCAAGGGACTTGGTTGAGTTCGATCACAGTAGACTCAGCAGCCTGTAGTATCGACATCGGGGCATAAAGTAACAGGATGATGGCCAGTGTGCGGTACATAGGGTGTCTCCTTTATCTGCTTGCGGCATTTGCTATTGACCATTTTTTCAAGAATTAGTTTCATTGATTCATTGAGGGCCGGGAAAGTGCCTCCACACAACGAAAACCAATCAATACGTGCTTCAGTATAGCAGGCCTGCAATGGTGAGCGGCTGCGCGTGTGACCCCGGGGTAATCATCCCATGAGCCTCCCTTGACAATTCGCTTCGATTGATCACCCGGGCAAAGTGTGCGGGTCCACTCAAAGACCTGCCCCGCCATATCGGCAACCCCATAAGGGCTGATACCCCCTGGTCTGTTGGCCACGGGTTCGGTACCACCGGGTCCATCGTCTTCGCTGTTGAGCCGTTTTGGATCAAACTGATCTCCCCAGGGAAAGATTCGCCCGAGGGCACCACGAGCCGCTTTTTCCCATTCGGCTTCACTGGGTAGTTGAAGCTGCTTGCCTTCGATGCTTCCACGCCATGCACAGTACGTCTCGGCATCGGCAGCAGTGACAAGCACCACCGGATGCAGTTGCCGGCCAGCAGGTGGCTGGCCGTGCTGCCAACTGTAGCGCAGAGCAGTACGATAGGGATAGATCAGTCGATAGCTGGCCCAGGTCTTGGCATCGACACCCGGCTGGGGATGGTTGGTGGCCATAATGAACTTCTGATATTGTGACTGGGTAACCGGGGTGCGGTCGATACGGTACGTCGGCAGCGTAGGAGTACGGCGGGTTTCGTTCTCAAACCAGCGGTATTGGCGGGCAAAGTGACTACCCCTTGCCTCATCCAGTTGGTAGCCCAGTTCCCGCTCGGCCCGATCACTCCCCATTATAAAGGGCCCGGCAGGGATGGTGATTTGATCAGCAAATAGCTGCGCGGATGGCAACAAAAGCGTGAGAATCAGAAGGCGATACAATCGTAACGATTCAGCGTGATTAGATTTTAGTTCAGTACCAGGCATATTCGCACGGAGAATGTGAGCATATAGG
>DRJH01000160.1 GCA_011052285.1 Gammaproteobacteria bacterium | reverse complement strand
TTTTACTTCTCTTTCATCAGATTCTAATAAAGGCATGTCTAGCTCCTTCTAGTTGGGTTATTGAGAATGTAACATATTAGTATCAGGCATAGTCGCCCTGATTTTCAGTGATATCGAGTGCATAATCGGGCTGATTTGCTAGATAGCTTATGTAAATCTGTCACTATTGCCTGATATCTTGATATCCGACCTATACTCAGGCATACTGTTGCTTCAACCCTATTCCCCTTTGATTTCGATGTCAACATTGAATTCCCGGAAAACTCTGCTGGAAGAAATGCGCGACAGGTTGCGCTATCTGCATTACTCATACCATACCGAGCGGGCTTACTGCGACTGGGTTGCTCGTTTTATTCGTTTCCATCGACTGGACTCAAGGGATGCCTTGTTTGTTGACCCGGTACGCAAGGTGGAGGATTTTCTTACCCATCTGGCGGTGCATGAGAATGTGGCGGCTTCGACGCAGAATCAGGCTTTCAACGCACTGGTATTTTTATACAGACGGGTATTGGAGCAACCTTTTGAGCATGTATCGGCCGTGCGCTCGCGCAAGGAGCAACGTATTCCCGTGGTGCTGACGCGGGCGGAGACCAAGCAGGTCCTGGCTCTTATGGTGGGCACCTCGGAATTGGTGGCAAAGCTGTTATACGGCTGTGGTCTGCGGATTACCGAGGCGGTGCGTTTGCGGGTTCAGGATATTGATTACGGCTATAAGCAGGTCACGGTACGCAACGGCAAAGGGAATAAGGATCGGGTCACGCCTTTTCCGGCCAATCTGGAGGGATTGCTGAACAATCATTTAGAACGGATGCGCGTGATTCATGAGCAGGATCTGGCCGCCGGATTTGGGGCGGTCTATCTGCCCTTTGCCCTGGCCCGCAAGTATCCGAATGCCGAGACGGAATGGAATTGGCAGTATGTATTTCCGAGCAAGAAACTGGCGATCGATCCGCGCAGTGGCGTGATGCGCCGCCATCACCTGGATCAGTCGGTCGTGAATAAAGCCATCAAGCGGGCCGTGGGTAAGGCTGGCATTGAGAAAAAGGTGAGTGCGCACACCTTTCGTCACAGCTTTGCCACTCATTTGCTGCAGCGGGGCACGGACATCCGTACCATTCAATCATTGCTGGGGCACAGGGATTTACAAACGACCATGATTTACACCCATGTGCTGAAACAGGGTGGCGAAGGGGTGGTCAGCCCGTTGGAAGATTTGTGACGGCTGATTTACTGCCAGTCCAATATGATTTTACCGGAATTGCCTGCAGCCATGGTCTCGAAACCGGCTTGAAAGTCATCGATGGGCAGACGGTGGGTAATGATGCCGGACAAGTCCAGGCCCCCCTGGATGAAGGCGATCATTTTGTACCAGGTTTCGAACATCTCGCGGCCATAGATGCCCTTGATGGTCAGCATCTTGAAGATGATCTCATTCCAGTCCACCCGGATGGCCGATGGTGCGATCCCGAGGATGGCGATTTTGCCACCGTTATTCATTTTATCGATCATGTCACGGAATGCCGTGGCGGCCCCTGACATCTCGAGGCCGATATCAAAGCCCTCGGTCATGCCCATGGTCTGCATCACGTCGGCCAGGTCTTCCTTACTGGCGTCGACGGTATGAGTAAGACCCAGATGTCGGGCCAGCTCCAGTTTCACCGGGTTGATATCGGTGATGACCACATTGCGGGCACCCGAGCGTAAGGCCACCAGGCCGGCCATAATGCCGATGGTGCCGGCACCGGTCACGAGTACATCTTCACCGACCAGGTTATAACTTAAGGCAGTGTGCACGGCGTTGCCGAAGGGGTCGAAAATGGCAGCGATTTCATCACTGACATCATCCGGCAATGCGATCACATTGTGTTCAGGAATAGCCAGATATTCAGCAAAGGCACCGGGGCGGTTGACCCCCACACCGATGGTGTTACGACACAGCTGGCCACGGCCGGCCCTACAATTGCGGCAGACACCGCAGACAATATGACCCTCTCCCGAGACCCGCTGCCCAATCGTGTACTTGTCGACGGCAGCACCGGTGGCGACGATTTCGCCGCTGAATTCATGGCCGACCACCATCGGCACCGGGATGGTAGCCTGGGCCCAGGGGTCCCAGTTGTAGATGTGCAGGTCGGTGCCGCAGATCGCGGTTTTACGGACCCGGATCAATACATCATTGGGCCCCGGCTCGGGTATTGGCACCTGCTCCATCCAGATGCCGACCTCGGGCATGGACTTCACCAGGGCTTTCATGGTTGCAGTCATGGTCTTGCTCCTAAGCGATAATATCCAGTTCGCGGCCGACTTCGGCAAAGGCGTCAACAGCCCGATCAATATCTTCGAAACCGTGGGCAGCGGACATCTGGGTACGGATGCGTGCCTGGCCCTGCGGTACAACGGGATAACTGAAACCGATCACATAGATGCCTTTTCCCAGCATTTTTTCCGCCATGGCCTGTGCCAGTGCTGCATCGCCGAGCAGGACCGGAATAATGGGGTGATCAGAACCTCCGAGTTTGAAGCCAAGCCGGGTCATGCTGGAGCGAAACCGGGCACTGTTGGCGTACAATTTGCTGCGCAGCTTGGTACCATTTTCGATCAGATCAAGGACCTTCAGCGAAGTCGCGGCAATCACCGGGGCCAGGGTATTGGAAAAGAGATAGGGGCGTGAGCACTGGCGCAGCCACTCGATGACTGTGGCATTACCGGCTGTATAGCCGCCGGACGCACCACCGAGTGCCTTGCCCAGGGTGCCGGTAATCAGATCGACACGGCCCTCGACACCGCAGTACTCGGCTGAACCGTGGCCGTGGTCGCCGATAAAACCGACGGCATGACTGTCGTCCACCATCACCATGGCATCGTACTGCTCGGCCAGATCGCAGATCCCCTGCAGGTTGGCAATAATGCCGTCCATGGAAAATACCCCATCGGTAGCGATAAGCCGGAAGCGGGCATCCGCTGTGGCTTGCAACAGTTGTTCCAATGCGGTCATGTCATTGTTAGCATAACGCAGGCGTCGTGCTTTGCACAGGCGCACGCCATCGATAATGGAGGCATGATTCAAGGCATCGGAAATGATGGCGTCACGCTCATCGAGCAGGGTTTCAAAAAGACCCCCATTGGCATCAAAGCAGCTCGAATAGAGGATCGCATCCCCCAGGCCCAGAAAAGTGGCAATCTTTGCCTCCAGTTGTTTGTGCACCTGCTGGGTGCCACAGATGAATCGTACCGAGGCCATGCCGTAGCCATAGCGACCCAGTGCCGCTTTGCCGGCAGCGACCAACTCGGCATTATTGGCCAGCCCCAGGTAATTGTTAGCACAAAAGTTCAGCACCCGCTCACCCGAGGTGATCTCGATCTCAGCGGCCTGTTGTGAAGTTATGACCCGTTCGGATTTATACAGCCCATCAGCACGCAGGGATTCAAGCTGCTGCGACAAGTGGTTGACAAAGGCTTTATTCATATAATCACTCAAGAAAAAGGGGCCAGTGAAAAAGGGATCAAAGCCCTTTTCATGACAGGGAGAAATCGATGGCCATGGTGGCATGCAATGCGGTGGTATCAAAAACCGGAACCGGACTATCCTGGGTGCTGACCAACAGACCGATTTCGGTACAGCCCAGGATGATGCCCTGGGCACCCTGCTCCACCAGCGCGGTGATGGTCTGCCGATATATCCGTCTGGAGTTTTCCCGTATCCGGCCGCGACACAACTCGTCATAAATAATGCGATCCACTTCGATCTGTTCCGCTGCCGGAGGCGTTAATACCTGCAGGTGATAGCCCTCTTCGAGGCGTTGCCGATAAAAGGCTTCCTGCATGGTGAAGCGGGTGCCCAGCAGGCCGACAGTCTGCAGTTGCCGTTCCCGGATGGCCTGGCCGGTAGCGTCGACAATATGCAGCAAAGGAATTGTGATCCGGCATGCGATGGCATCGGCCAGTTTGTGCATGGTGTTGGTACAGATCACCAGGCCCTCGGCACCGGCTGTTTCCAAGGCTATGGCAGCCTCAGCCAGCAATATGGTCGCCTGCTGCCACGCCCCCTGGCTTTGTAGTGCCTCGATTTCGGCAAAATCCACGGAATACAGCAGGCAGCGCGCAGAGTGCAGACCCCCGAGACGTTCTGCCACACCCCGGTTAAGCAGCTGATAATACGTCTGAGTAGATTCCCAGCTCATGCCACCCAGCAGGCCGAGCAGTTTCATCACATGTCCTCGATAGGGGTTCAAATTGATTGATCGCATTGTGGCCTGAATAGCAGGTTTTCACAAGCCGGCTCGGAACCGATAATTATCAAGTAACCAGGTTGGGGCGCTGGATCTTGGAGGCTTTTCAAATATGCCCTATTCTCCCTGGAGGCCGTCCGAGAATAGGCCTGGACCGCTATGGCTTGGGCAATCAAATTCAGCACAATGAAACCAGCAATGTCTACTGCCCTGTACCAAGTTCCGCTCTCGTTCGAAGCTACTGCTACAACAGGTCCAGAACATGATTACCACCTTAGTTTTTTGAGTATTTTCATAGAATAGCTCCCAACATTGAAACTTTAGTCGTTAAATGATGGTTCATTGGGTGTGAAAAATATGGTCTAATGGGTGTGAAAAATGGTGCCTATGATGTAAGGATGCCTATTTCTGTTACACAAACTTGAGAGGAGAGAACAATATGATGAATATAATCAGGTCTAACTTCTACCGCAGTGTGCTCACCCTGCTGATTGGAGGACTTGCTCTAAGTGCTGCGGGCACGGTTAGTGCAGCAACCCCCGATACAACCAATCCTTGTTCTGCTAAGAACCCTTGTGGGATGAAAAAACCGGCAGTGACTCCCCCTGCGGCCAATCTTTGTGCTGCCAAACCAGCCATGAATCCATGCGGAATGAAAAAACCGGCTATGGCTGCCCCTGCAGCTAATCCTTGTGCTGCCAAACCAGCCATGAATCCCTGTGGGATGAAAAAACCAGCAGTGAATCCCTGTGCGGCCCGTACTACTATTGATCCTAAGCGCGTAATCCGCCCTGCTGGCACCCACTTATTCAGTGGCAACCGGGCAAATCTGGAACAGCTGGGTGAAAAATTGTTCAAAGATCCAAAGCTGAGCGGCAACGGACTCTCTTGCAATTCCTGTCACAATGATTCGGAACTCTACAACAGCTCTTTCGCCAAAGCTTATCCGCACTATGTCCAAATGACCAATGACAAGGCTGGTGTTACTGCTGTACATGCCGACGAAATGGTTCAGTTCTGCCTGGTGGCACCAATGGAGTCCAACCCACTTCCCTGGGACTCTCGTGAATTGGCCGCACTGACAGCCTACGTAGAGAAAGTACAGAAAACATACATGCGACAAACTACAGCTGGTAGCATGATGAATCCCTGTGCCGCCAAGAACCCCTGTGGGGGCTAATTAGTCTGATGGTCTGCGGGGTTGCCTCATGGCGACCCCACGATCCAGCCATCTTGGTTATGCAATAGACCCGGTACTGAGGATCCGAGCCATTATGAACAACCACCTCGGCAACAACGCTTCAGCTCCGTCATGGCTATATTTTCTACTGGTATTTTTCGCTAGCCTGTTACCACCTGACAGTGCCAGGAGCGATTTTCTACAGCAGCACTGGCAACACCCTATCGGCGCCCAGGGCCCAGCCCCCACTCATTATTCGGTATTGGAAAGTGATCTTAAGCCTGCTGCCTGTGGCAACTGTCATCAGCAGGAATTCGAAGACTGGAGCGGTGCCCGACACAGCAAGGCGATGGGGCCGGGGATTATGGGACAGCTGGTCGATATGCTACCGGGTGACCCGGATACAGTTACCTTGTGTCAGCAATGTCATGCACCACTGGCAGAGCAACAGCCAAACAGTCCGGTATCAGACCCTGAACTGCGCTCTCACGGTATGGTCTGTGCCGCCTGTCATCTGCGCAAAAGGAAGGTCTTTGGGCCTCCGGCCAGGGTGACATCCGAACGCTCTTCCGGAGCCACAACGCCTCACAATGGATTCACACCACGCCCGGAGTTTACCCGCTCTGAATTCTGCGCTGGTTGTCATCAATTCAGTCAAGAAGGTTTTGCTCTCAACGGCAAGTTGCTAGAGAATACTCTGGAAGAGTGGAAGGCGAGTTCCTATGCAGCAAAGGACATCCAGTGTCAGACCTGTCATATGCCGGATCGGCGCCACTTGTGGCGCGGCATCCATGACCCGGAGATGGTAAAAAGGGGCATACAGATCGAGGTGAAAATACCTGCTGGATTTGCTTCAGACAAACAACAGCTCAGTATACCCATCGCGGTTCGCAACAGCGGTACCGGACATCGTTTTCCTACCTATGTAACACCCAAAATCTATATCAACGCTCAGTTGATCGACACATCTGGTCAACCAATTACCGAAAGTCTTCGTCAGGCAGTCATTGGCCGTGATGTCGCTATGGACCTATCCCGGGAGTTATTCGATACACGAATTGCTCCGGGTAAGACCTTCGTAGTGAACTATCAGTATGCTATGCCCCCTGCGGGCAGCAAGCTAAGGGTCTGGATCAAGGTCGATCCAGATAACTTCTATCGCCGCTTTTACAAAACAGTGCTGGCCTCGAATGGACCACAAAAAGGGCGCATACTGCTGCAACAAGCATATCAGGAGAGCCGCAACTCCATATTCATCATATATGATAAGGTATTTTCGTTAGTTATACAATGACGAATAACACAGCAGTTCGACAGCCCTTAAATCTGCCATTGATCACTGCGATCCTGGTAAGCAGCGGATTACTTTGGCGGGTGTGGTTAATTTCTGGAGCAAAGCAATCACTGCTATTGATTATTGCCCTGCTGCTGGGGCTTACCCTCTACTCGGCTGCCTTTAGCTTTGCCGGAGCCTACCGCGCTATCCTGGTCAAAAGACAGACACAAGGAGTACAAGCACAGTTATTGATGCTGGCCATTGCCTCAATACTGTTTGCTCCACTACTCGCGAAAGGTGAGTTATTTGGACTGACACTGTATGGTGCCACCGCCCCGGTAGCATTGATGCTGGTGGTGGGAGCCTTTTTATTCGGTATCGGTATGCAACTGGGGGACGGCTGTGCCTCGGGTACCCTGTATACCGTTGGTGGAGGCAATCGGCGCATGCTGGTAACCCTGAGTGGATTTATGGCGGGTTCAGTGATTGGCACCCTACACCTGCCTTTCTGGTGGCGTCAACCCAGTTGGGGCACCATCACCCTGACACAACTAACCGGTAGTTGGCAGTCCGCTCTGGCACTGCAGTTGCTTTTTTTACTGCTGCTTTCTGCGCTGTTGTACCGTATTAGCCGTCACAGTGATGAAGCACCCGACACCAGCAATTTCCGGCTGCTGGGTGGGCCTTGGCCGCTATGGTTCGGCGCACTAATGTTGGCACTGCTTAATTTGGCCACCTTGCTTACCGCAGGACACCCTTGGACTATCGCCTGGGGCTATA
>DRJH01000159.1 GCA_011052285.1 Gammaproteobacteria bacterium | reverse complement strand
TGTATTTTGTCGCGGTCTATCATTTGACCAATTTGTATTTTCGCAACCATCAAGAAGCTGAGCAATTTATTCTGTTCACGGGCAATATTTACAGTACTTTGTTTTGGATTGGCCAAGTGATTGTTGGGGGATTTATACCCCTGATGCTGTTATTTGTTGAGCCCTTTCGTCGTAGTCGTGGCAGCTTGTTGCTGGCTTCTTTTCTGGTAATACTCGGTGGTCTTGCACAGCTTTATGTGTTGATCATCGGCGGTCAGGCCTACCCCATGCCCCTGTTTCCGGGCATGGAGATTCTCAGCAGTGGCTTTTATGACGGACAAATCGCTCAGTACGTGCCCAGTCTCCCGGAAGCGCTGCTCGGTATCAGTGGTTTTGCCTTAACGATCGTACTGACTCTGGTGGTGTTGCGCGTGTTACCCATGTTGCCACAGGCGCTGATCGATCAGAAGCAAACCTCAGCTCGGCACGGCTAACGATTTATTTGCTAATTATCTTCGCTAATAGTCCTGGCACTAGATGGCCAGATTACAGATAGCCGCCACCCATAAGTCGTCGGGAAAAACGACAGTCGCTACCGGCTTGTGTCGCGTGTTCAGCCGCCAGGGCTTGGTGGTCCAGCCGTTCAAGAAGGGTCCTGATTTTATCGACCCCATGTGGCTCAGCAAGGCCGCCCGGCGCGCCTGCTACAATCTCGATTATCACACCCAGACTGTCGCAGAAATTATGCAGCTGCTGACCACAAAAAGTGCCGGTAGTGATGTTCAGATCATTGAGTCGAATAAAGGCCTGTTCGATGGTCGCGCGGTCGACGGCAGTGACAGTAATGCGGCACTGGCAGTGTTAACTGACAGCCCGGTGGTCCTGGTGATTGATTGCCAGGGTATTACCCGGGGTGTAGCGCCGCTGCTGGTGGGCTACCAAACCTTCGCTCAACAGACCATGGGGCCTGGGTTACAGTTGGTTGGTGTGGTCCTGAATCGCATCGCCGGACCACGCCATGAGCAAAAATTGCTGCAGGCGGTGCAGCACTATTCCGATTTACCAATCCTCGGGACGCTGCCGCGTAGCCCGTCATTGCAGATTACCGAGCGCCATCTGGGCCTGGTGCCCAGTACTGAGGATGAACGTGCTGAAACGTTGATCGAAGCCATGGCGGATGCCATCGAAAGCCATGTTGACCTCCCGGCGATCATAGCACTGGCAGCACCGGGAAAGGCTATGTCGCCTGCAAAGCCTGGACTGCAGCCTGAAAAAAAGAGCAGTCTCGGTGTTGCCCGGGATTCGGCTTTTGGCTTTTATTACGCGGATGACCTTGAACATCTGCAGGCTGCTGGTGTGGAACTGGTTGAATTTAATACCCTCAAAGACCGTAGTTTGCCGGATGTCGATGGTTTATTCATCGGCGGCGGTTTTCCGGAAACCCACCTGCAGGCTTTGCAGAGTAATCGTTCACTGCGCAAAGATATTGCTCGTTTTATTGAAGCTGGTCGGCCGGTATACGCCGAATGTGGTGGCTTGATGTTCTTGGGGCGTAGTATCCGCTGGGGGGAGAGGACTGCCGACATGGTCTCTGCGTTGCCGTTGTCCACGCAGATGCATGACAAACCGATGGGTAAGGGTTATGTCGATCTGGAAGCGACGGGTAATCTATGTTGGGGTCCACAGCCGGGTCAACAGCTGCCGGCACACGAGTTCCATTATTCTTCGGTGGAGGCGATGGATCCACGGATTTGTTTTGGTTATCATGTACGACGCGGCTTTGGCATAGACGGTCGGCATGACGCCATCCAATATCGCAATTGTATTGCCGGGTATGCTCACCATCGACACACCAAAATTCACCCATGGACAGATTACCTGGTGGATTTTCTAAGCCATAAAGTCACCGTAATATAACATGAAGTTGGATTCTCAAGGAGCCGTCAGGTGAGTCAAGCCGGGTGCTCGCAACGGATCACTGGCGTGGCTGAACTGGTTGACCATTATCACGGCTTTCTGGTGGATGCCTGGGGCGTCCTGCATGATGGCGTGCAGCCGTATCCCGGCGCTGTGGCATGCCTTGAAAAGCTTGGGCGTCAGGGTAAGATGGTTGTCATTGTGTCCAATGCGGCACGTAGAAAATACACCACCATCGATGAGTTGTCCCATGTCGGTATTGACCGGTCACTTTATGCCACGGTGGTCTGTTCCGGTGAACTGATTTGGCAGGCTTTGCGGGATCAAACCCGTGAACCCTACCAGAGCCTGGGTAAGAATGGCTATTATCTCGGTACCGATCGCAGTCGCGGTTTACTGCAAGGGCTGGACAAGTGTTGGGTCAAACAGCCTGAGCAGGCCAGTTTTATTCTCAACACCGGCGTACCCCCAGGCTATCACTATACCATCGAGTCTGTAGAACCCCTGTTATTGTCGCTGCAGGGCCTGCAACTGCCGATGCTTTGCGCCAACCCGGATCTGGTGGCGATACGCGGTGGCGTCATGGGGATTTCCGCAGGTTTCATTGCCCAACGATACGAACAGCTCGGGATAGGAAAGGTCCACCGGGTGGGTAAACCAGATCCGCTGATCTATGCTCAGGCACTGCAAGAATTGCCTGGTATCCCAGCTTCTCGCTGGCTGGTTATCGGTGACGCGTTTGCGACCGACATTCGCGGTGCCACCAATGCCGGCCTGGATTCGCTATTGATTGGGGCGGGTATTCACCACCCGCAATTGCTGCCAATGACCATTAACAAAGTCACAAAGATGGCTGCAAAATACCGATGCAGTCCAGATTATTGTTGCGAGTACTTGTGCTGGTAATCACCAGCGCGGAGATCAAGAACACCTGTTTCCGGCCAAAGAAATTTCAATTTCTGTACCCCTGGGAGGCTGTCCGAGAATAGGAACCGTAGCGAGGGGAAGCGAATTTGAGGTCGATTTTGCCATGATTTAGAGTGACAGCGCCGGCACGGGCCGCCAGTATACCCAGCCTTTTTGCGACCGATTTATTGCCACAATGGGTAAAACGGGTGCTGCGGTGATTACTCTTGCAATGCCTGTGGGTATTTGATCCGGTTGGGAAAACAACGAACGGCTTTTTGTAAGCGATGTACATCCTCTTTGCGTGGCCAGGGCGCGTAGCGTAGACGGTTGTACAGGCCGGCAATTTCAACGATTGCCTTACTGTGTTCAGGAAAACGTTGTTGGGCACGCTGCGCAAAATCCCAGGCCCCTTCTGCAACTTGCCTGGCGAGGCCACTACGATCGAGTTTGTGGCAATAGTTGGTATAGTAGCGTTGCACAGGATCTTTGCGGTGTTTCATTTCACTTCTTCGCAACAGCCACCAGGCATACCCGGCCAGGATGGCAAACAGGGACAGCAGCATGGTGAGTATCATGGTTTGCCAATCGATGTCGGCAAAACCGAATCGGGCCATTATTTTCTGCAAAAAATCCTGCTGCCGGCGGTTGTTATAATTGATAATCCATTGATTCCAGGCCCGATTGACGAGATCCCAGTTGAACCCCAGTTGCCGCCAGGCCTGATGAGCCCAGCTTAGAGAAACGTTGGAGATGCCATCCGGGGCAATGCGAAGCCTGTCGAGTTGGTTTTCAATACGCGATACCGGGATCACGGTAGTTGGGTCAACCCGCAGCCAGCCCTTGCCCGCCAGCCAGACTTCAGTCCAGGCATGGGCGTCGGATTGGCGAACGATGAAATAATCACTCAATGGATTCATCTCACCCCCCCGATAGCCGGTCACCACGCGAGCAGGAATACCTGCTGCCCGCATCAGAAAAACAAAGCTGGCGGCATAGTGCTCACAGTAGCCCCGTCGGCTGTTAAAGAGAAACTCATCAATCGGATCGCCGAGCAGCAGGGGGGGTTGGCGGGTGTAGTAAAAGGGTTGCTGGCGAAAATATTGCAATACCCGTTTGACCATGGCCGCCTTGCTGCCAGCCTGGGCCAGCATTGCTCGCGCCAGGACGCGGGCCTGCGGTCCCACGCCTGTGGGTAGCTGCAGATAAGGGCGCTCTGGCGGGGCCTCGGTTTGTGCCAGTGCGTAGTATGGATAGGACTGCATATCGTAACGCCGTAGTTGTTCGACGTTGTGGCGGGCGATAATTTCATAGTCGGGGCTGAGGATGCTGTCGGCCGGTAGCATGGCCGGCAAGTCCAGCGCAAACAGCCAGCGTTGCTGATGTGGTTCCAGAGTAACCGTATAGGAAATGGCTGCGTTAAGGGCTTGGTAGCGGGAACGTGTACTGACTTTGGACCAGGGTTTTTTGTGATCCGGGTTAAACCAGGTGCGACCATCGAACACGGTGAGTACGGGTCCACGCCAATACAACTGCGCAGGTGGCGGCGGCTCAGAAGCAAAGCGAACCCGGAAGGCGACACTATTGTCATTGCTCAGCTGGCTGATCATGCCCGGAGACATGGAGTCGGATATGCCTGTTTTTGCACCGGAACGGTCATTGGGTAGTTGCCACAGTGGTCCGGGTATTCTGGGAAACAATACAAAGAGCAATACCGTTAGTGGCAGTGCCTGGGCTACAATCAAAGCGGCCTTACGTAAATTCATAGATTCGGATATATGTTGAGTATCATGATATTCGGTGCCACGATATTGGGCGACCAGGGCGGTCAGCAACAAGGTCGTGGCCAGGAGCATGAAAAGGCCCGTCAGAATCGATTGTGTAAACAGAAAAACAGTGCTGATCAGAAAAAACCCCAGGTAACAGGTTACGGAAAAATCTCGTGGGCCGTTCATTTCCAGCAGCTTCAGGCCCAGCATCAAGACCAGCAGCGCCACCCCGGCCTGCCTGCCAACTAGTGAATGAAAGCTGCTATAAATGATGATTGCTGCCAGCAACGCCAGAAGCCAGCGCCATAGTCGGGGTGGTAAACGCAGATAGTGCAATTCATATCCCAGACGCCAGCCAAGTAACACCGAGGCTGCGGCCGAAATAATCAGAGGTATCCTCAGCAGGTGGGGTAGCAGTGCCACGAGCAAACCGGCTAGCAACCATAGATTGGCCGTTGTTGTGTTGTGCAGTCGTTGTCGCAGCGTCTTCATGGCATCGGATCATTTGGCTGCTGATCAAACAAAGCCAGTGCTTTCAGACAGCGTTGTTGGTGTTCAGCCCCACTTGCGAGTTTCAGGCAGGTGCCCGGCAGGCGCAGACCATAGCGTAATTGGGTACGGTGGGCATCCAGCACCCAGCGGGTTAGTCGTGACAGGCGAGCCTCGTTATCGAGTTGGGGTAGTTGATCCCAGTTCAGCCACAGTTCTTCACAACGATCGCCACCGAATTCCTTGGTGTAAAGGGCTTCACTACGGGCAACTGCTTTCCAGTGGATATGTCGTAGCGAGTCTCCAGGATGATAGCTACGAAGCCCGGCAAAATCATCTGCCCCACGGCCGCGATCTCCGCTGAGAGTGGCCTGGTAGCTCGTTTGCTGTGGTCGGGCAGCGTGTGGGTCCGGCGCCGGATACACCAGTTGGTATCGAAGCTGTTCTGCATGGGCCCAGACCCGGAACAGGCCCAGTGGAAAGACGCTGCTGATCCGTACGCGGGGTATGGCATGCAAACCCCGCTGCGTTGTGTGCATTGGAATTACGGTCTGCAGGGGTTGCAGCTCCACTATTCGTACTGTCACTGCGGGCTGTCCGGGAATCTGCAGTGAGATGGCGTCACTGGAGGGTTGTAGGCGATTTTCTAACCTGATCGGAACCTGAGCGTACTCGCCGCAGAACACGGCTGCCGGGTTGCCGATGTTGATTTGCAAATGCAGCAGATTGCGATAACTGTGCAGCATCGTCAAAAATCCAATGCTGGTGAGCAGGAAGGTCAGTGCATAGGTCAGATTATTATTGTAATTGATCGCACTGAGTAGCAGGATCAACAGTAGCAGGGCATAGGAGAGCCCCATCCTGGTTGGTAAAATGTAGACGCGCTTGCTGGTCAGGGTGATGGGCCCGGGTTCCGGGCCCTGCCCATAAAAAAAACGACCGAAACCCAGGCTGGTGAGACGCAACGGTTCAGGCCAATGTCGAATTCGCCAATTCAGAATTCGCCGATGAGAGCTGGGATTGGAATGCGGAGTGGCCAAGGATTTGCTCAGGGGATCGGTACCTGGTGTAGTTCGGCCAGGCAATGATTGGCGGATTTTTTGCCGGATGGGTCATTGAGATCGGCAGTGGCACGTAGCCGGTGACCGACTACATGTGGCAATACCGTTTGGACGTCTT
>DRJH01000158.1 GCA_011052285.1 Gammaproteobacteria bacterium | reverse complement strand
TACGCTATATCAAGCGATTTCTGAAGGCAGGCATCAGTGAGGATGGCAAGTATCGTGCCAGTGAGCGGGGAACCCCGCAAGGGGGTTTATGTAAAGCTTTACATAAACCTCCTTATGCATAGTAACTCGTTATGTAAAGTAAATCGGGTTTAAGCCCATTTTATATGAGCCATGCCCGAAATCACTTTACATAACAATACTGAACTTTTGATTGAAAATAGCAGGTGTCTCTCTACCTCTGGAGGAATACCTGATGACCAACCTACCTTTTCAAGAACTCACCAAGCGGCTCGAAAAAGAGCTCTACCGACTGCACTATACCGAAGCATCCGTCATGCAATATCGCAGGATGTGGCGGCGCATCGCCACATTTTTCGAGCGTGAGGGGATCGATCACTTTACTGAAGAAGTGGGGATGCATTTTCTGGATGAACAATTCAACTTTTTTGAGCTGGAGAAAGCCGGGAAGCTGACCCAATCGATCATCAACGTTTTCCGCATCGTCAGAATGTTGGGGGATTTTCAACAGCACGGCAGCATTCTACGCAGGTACTACAAACAAAAGGAGCTGCTGCAAACCAACGAATTTAAACAATTATTGCAAGGCTATCAGAACCACTGCCAACAAAAAGAATACTCCAAAGTCACACAAAACCACTATCGTAAAATTGGCGAGAGCTTTCTAAGCTTTCTGGAATCGCAAGGGATCAGACAATCCACGGATATTATCGCCAGGCACACAGCTGACTACATCAACACGTTACTGGGCTACAGCTACAAAACGGTAGAGCTGCAGCTTTGTGGGCTACGCTCATTCTTGCGCTATTTGCATGAGAATGGCCTGCATCCAGAGGCGCTGTCCAAATCAATACCGGCGATCAAAGCCAGGAAACAAAACCGGATTCCTTCCGTGTGGACCAAGGAAAACGTGGCTAAACTCCTCGATGCCATTGACAGGGGCAATCCTGCTGGAAAAAGAGATTACGCCATCATCCTCATGGTCACCAGATTAGGTCTGCGTACCATCGACATCAAACACCTGAAGTTAAGCGATCTTAAATGGCGAGAGCACCGTATCGAGCTAATCCAGTCGAAAACGGCCTCGGCACTCACTCTTCCCCTGCTGCCGGACGTTGGTTGGGCCATTATCGACTACCTGAAAAACGGGCGTCCGAAAGTTGCGTCACCCTACCTGTTTTTACGGCACCTGGCGCCCCTGGAGCCTTTTTCAGATGAAGACAGGCTGCATCAGATTGTCGTTAAATACATGAGGCTGGCAAAAATCCCAATATCGCCCCACAAGAAGAAAGGGATGCATTCCCTGCGGCACACGCTGGCCAGCAGATTGCTTGCCGAAAATACGCCTTTACCTGTCATTTCAGACATATTGGGGCATATCAGCTCAGATTCCACGGCCGTTTACCTCAAGGTGGATGTCATCAGGTTACGCGAATGTGCCCTGAACCCTGAAGGGGATTGGCATCATGAATGATTTCAACTATCAGAGTCCATTGCGGGCATACATCAAGGGGATGATCCGTGAAAAACGATCGCTGGGGTATCAATACGACAGCAGCCCACGAATACTCTACAAATTTGATCAGTTCTGCCTTCAATATGGCTGTGCCGATGCCAGCATCACTAAAAAGCTGATCTTCGCCTGGATTCAGAGAAAACCCAATGAGTCACTGGCAACCTTGCATAACAGGGCCTCTGTTGTCAGGCAACTGGCCCTGTATATAACCCGGCTTGGTGTCCAGGCTTATGTGCTGCCCAAGGACTCCCTGCCGAAAATACCAGGGTATACGCCATACATCTTTAGCGACAAGGAAATGGCTGCGTTGTTTAAGCAAGCGGATGCCTGTCATTATTGTGCTGAGGTTCCGTTAAGACATCGCATCATGCCACTGCTGTTCCGGTTGTTGTATGGCTGTGGGTTGCGGATCTCGGAGGCACGCAACCTCAGGCTCCAGGATGTTGATTTGGATGCTGGTGTGCTCACCATCGTTGACGGGAAATTCAACAAGGACCGATTGGTTCCCATGGCCCCGGAAAATACTCGCCGCTGCCGTGTCTACAGGAAAGATGTGCTTTTGTTCTCTGATGAGAATGCTTATTTCTTTCCTGCGCCTGACGGGCAAGCGATCAGCAAAGGGAATGCATACAAGAATTTTAGGCGCTTTCTTTGGCAGGCCAGAATATCACACGGCGGGTGGGGAAAGGGGCCTCGGCTTCACGATATTCGCCATACATTCGCTGTCCACTGTCTGAGACAATGGGTGCTGCAAGGAAAGGATCTGGCAGCCTACCTGCCAATCCTGAAAACATATCTGGGTCATGATTCATTCCGCGATACCTCCCATTATCTAAGGCTCACCGCAGAGTTGTATCCAGATATAACGGCAAAAGTCGATCGTGCCTTTGGCCATGTGATCCCCTCAATAGGAGGCGATGATCATGAAACCGACTGATTTTTCAAAAGCACTCTCTCATTATCTGGCCATTTTTCTCCCGGGTCAGCGCAACGTCAGCACCAACACGATAAAATCCTATCGGGATACATTCAAGCTGCTTCTGCTTTACTGCAAGCAGGACTGCCATCTATCCATTGAAAGGCTCTGTTTGAGACACATCGACAGAACACTCATCCTTGGTTTTCTGGGATGGCTTGAGAAAGAGAGGAATAACAGTGTATCGACAAGAAACCAGCGATTGGCCTGTATCCATGGGTTTTATCGGTATATGCAGATCGAAGATCCGGTTGGATTGTTGCCGTACCAACAAATTTTGTCGATTCCGATGAAGAAAACGCAAACACCAACGATACATCACCTTACGCCCGAAGCATTAAAGCTTATCCTGGCACAACCTGATCTTTCGAGGTCCAATGGTCGCCGTGACTTAACATTGTTGTGCGTATTGTACGATACAGGTTCCCGTGTACAGGAGTTGGTGGATCTGTGCGTTGGCGATGTTCGTTTAGCGCCTCCACCTATCTTGACACTTACTGGCAAGGGCCGTAAAAAGCGGCAGGTTCCGGTCATGTCGAATACGGAAGCCCTGCTAAAACAATACATGTATGAAGCTTTCCCGGTTCAAGATGGTATGCAGGAACAGCCGCTATTTTTTAATCAACAGCATAGGAAAATGACACGAGCGGGTATTTCCTACGTCCTGAATAAGTATGTGTCTCAGGCCAGGGCAAAATCATCAATCATTCCAGGCAAAGTCACTCCACATGTGGTTCGCCACACAAAGGCGATGATGCTACTTCAGGCTGGTGTTAGCCTGATCTATATCCGCGATATTTTGGGACATGTTGATATTGCAACAACAGAAATCTATGCCCGTGCTGATACCGAAATGAAACGAAAAGCACTTGAAAAGACATACCCTGAGATGGTTACTGCCAATCTCCCGCATTGGGAAAAAGATGAAACTCTGCTCGCCTGGTTGGTTAGTCTGTAACGATTAATCTTGCCGTTTTATGTAAAGTAATTTCGGGTATGGCTCATATAAAATGGGCTTAAACCCGATTTACTTTACATAACGAGTTACTGTGCATAAGGTGCGGTGATCAGTCCGCTGCTGGCGAATTTGTATTTGCACTATACCTTGGACCAGTGGATGAAGCGGTGGCATCCGACGATTCCGTTTGAGCGGTATGCGGATGATATGGTGT
>DRJH01000157.1 GCA_011052285.1 Gammaproteobacteria bacterium | reverse complement strand
GAGAAAGTGATCGCATGAGCAGATTTTCGTGGATCATAGAGAAATTCAGGCCGGTTGTGATGCTGTAGGCTGGCTAAATGGGCGGCACGAATCACAGTTTGACTGGCTGGTGATATGGGCTTTATTCTTCCTATACACCAGGATTACAGCTCTTTGTGCTGTGATGTAGAAGGTTATGGTGGATTTAGAGTCGACTACCGGTAGCAACAAAATATCGGTATCATGGGGTACGCGATATTGACCATCCGGGGGAACCTGAAATTGACCAAGTCTACCGTTGCACAAAAGTCACCCTGTAGTATGGATCTCGCTGCTGGCAGCTATTGGTGGTGCCGATGTGGTCGTTCGATGAATCAGCCATTTTGTGATGGCAGCCACGCCGGTACCGACATCCTGCCGCTGCAGTTTGAAACCACAGAAGCCGGAATGGTTGCTTTGTGTGGTTGCAAGCAATCTGCAAATCCACCATTTTGCGATGGCACACACAATCACCTGGAATAATCCACCGCTATGAAAAAGTTATTGACGTGGCTACTGGCCATTCTGCTACTGACGGCTGCCGCGATGGCTGGCGCCAGCTATTGGTTCGGACTTCAAGCAGAGAAGATCTATGCTAGCGGACTACAGCAATTTGCCATCAGCCACCATCTAACGATCACCCAGCAACGTTATCAACGTGGCTGGTTTACCGCCACCAGTACCACCATCTTCTTTGATCCGCAGCGTAAAGCCACACTCAAGATCGACAGTTTATTGCAACACGGGCCCTTGCCATGGCGTTCCACCATCGATCGTTTGCGCACCGATCCCCTGGCCGTCCGTCCCGTACAGGCGATTGTTTATAGCCGTTTGCAGTTACAACAACAATCAGCACCTGGCATCCCGATTGCTGGTTACTCGGTAACCGGGAATGCGGTAACCCGGGTCAAAATCAATGCTGATGCCGATACGACATTCCAGCTAGACAAAAGCATGATTCAATCCAGCAAAGGTGGCAGCCTGCGTTGGCAACAGGTTTCCGGAAATGTCCAATATCTGCAACTCCGGCAACAGCTCACCGGGCAACTTGAGAGCCCGAAACTTGATATTTCCGGCCCCGGAAAAACTGTCATTCTGGAAAATATCCGTAGCCGTTTCAGTTTTACGCTGAAAGGCTGGCGCAGTCCGGAAAATTTTCAGTTAACTGCCGATACCGTGAAGATGCAGGCTACCGATTCTGCAGCAACCGTTCTCAAGCAATTTTTCGTCAAGATACAAGGCCCCACCACCCGTGCAGACCAGGCACTATCCTTGCGGGCCGGTTTCAATACAGCAAACTGGAAGCAGCAGCAGTTCGGCCCCGCCCAATTTACCCTCTCTTCCAAGTCACTGGAACCACTCTTTTCAGCAACTACGCCACCCCCTGCATCACCCTCACTACTGGATACCTTCAGAAAGTACCCTCCACACATCAAAGCACAGCTCCGGATGGCAACCGACAACGGCATGCTGGAAGGTCAGCTTAAGCTACAACTGGAGCCCCAAAAACTCACAGCAATCAGCCCCCTAGCCCTGTTTGCCGCCCTTAAAGCCGATGCCTCGGTGACCTTACCACGCACTCTGCTTGAAGCCGCGATGGTCGAGAAACTGCGTGCGGAAATTCTACTACTGCAACAACAAGGTAAAATCAGAGACCTAACACCACAGCAACTACAACAAATCCTGGACCGGGCCCTACCCGGGCGTATTAACGCACTGCTCAGTGCAAAAATGTTCGTCCAGCAGAGCGATGGCCGTTTCAGTAGCCACTTGCAGATACAGGATTCAAAACTGCAACTCAATGACACTCCACTCAATATTTTCGAACTGCTCAGCAAATTTACCGGCGGTGGGGCGGCTCACGGCCTGCTCTGAAAGTACCCTATTAACCGACACCAATCACGCTATGACCGCAATCACCCTGGCATTAAGCACTGGTGAACCGGCCGGTATCGGTCCCGATATAGCATTGGCCATCGCAGGCCTGCAACTTGACTGCAAACTGGCAGTGCTCGGCAATATTGAATTGCTCGCAGCCCGCGCAGCCCAAATCGGCTACTCGGTGCAACTTGAACCATTTTCCGGGCAAGCACACGAGCCCGGCTGCCTGACTGTAGTCGACCAACCCCTGATCACCCCGGTGGTAGCTGGTCAGCTCAATCCAGACAACGTCCCGTATGTACTTAAGCTGCTCGACGAAGGCATATACGGTACCCTGAATGGACGTTATCAGGCACTGGTCACCGGGCCAGTTCACAAAGGAGTCATCAATGATGCCGGAATTCCCTTTACCGGCCATACCGAATACCTGGCCCGTGCCTGCCAGGCACCACTGCCAGTGATGATGCTGACGGCTGGTACCTTGCGTGTTGCGCTGGCAACCACCCATCTGTCTTTGCGCCAGGTGCCCGATCAGATCACGCAATCCCGATTGCGTCAGGTGCTGCCCATCCTGGAAACTGCCCTGCGGCACCACTATGGGCTGAAACGACCGCGTATTACCGTCACCGGCTTGAACCCACATGCTGGCGAAGGCGGCCACCTCGGCAATGAGGAACAGGAAATTATCAGTCCGGTGCTGGAGAGCCTGCGTTCCGGCGGGATGCGACTGACCGGCCCTCTACCGGCTGATAGCGCCTTCACACCACCGGTAATCGAAGCCACCGATGCCTTTCTGGCCATGTATCACGACCAGGGTTTGACCATCTTAAAATACTATGGTTTCGGCCGTGCTGTCAATGTCACCCTGGGCCTGCCGATAATCCGTACCTCAGTCGATCACGGCACGGCCCTGGATCTGGCCGGCCATGGTCAGGCCCATACCGAAAGCCTACAGGCAGCGCTACAACAGGCCATCAATATGGCCCTCCGGCGTTCACTGTGAATTGGCACCGACCACGCAAATCCCTGGGCCAGCATTTTCTCGTTGACCCCATATGGGTGGAACGAATCATCGACCATATCCACCCACATGCTACAGAAACATTGCTTGAAATTGGCCCCGGCCGAGGTGCCTTGACCCTGCCTTTGCTGGGACGCGTCAAACAACTGCAAATCATCGAACTCGACAATACGCTGGCAGCACGTTGGCAACAACAAGCATTGCGGGAGCCACGGCTGGTGGTACATCATGCAGATGTGATGAACTTTGATTTTTCTCCGCTGCTAAGCGACCACAGAGCGCTGCGTATTGTCGGTAACCTACCCTACAACATTGCCTCCCCGCTGATCCTCAAGCTGCTCGACTACGGGGCACATATCGGTGATCTGGTCTTCATGGTGCAAAAGGAAGTCGCAGACCGTATGACCAGCCCGCCTGGCAGCCGTCAATACGGCAGATTATCCATCATGGTGCAATGGCTGGCAGATGTAGAGTCGTTGCTTACCGTTCCACCCGGTGCTTTCACGCCACCGCCACGGGTCCATTCTTCCGTCATCCGAATTCAGCCGTTGACCGAGCCACGATTTGCCATTTCCAACCCTCAAACCTACCGCAAGCTAGTCCTGACCGCTTTCTCGCAGCGTCGCAAAACCCTGCGTAACTGCCTGAAAACCCTGATAACTGAACCGATGTTTGCAAGTGCTGGCATCGATCCGATGCTACGCCCTGAACAACTTTCACCCGCAGATTTTGCCCGACTCGAGCAAATATTAAGCATGGGGAATACCCGTAACCCCAAGGAGGCTGCCCGAGAATAGAGAACCTACTGCGGATAAGCAGAATTTGGTCCAATTTCTCCCTGATTCTCGTTAAATACAACCAGTATTCATCTCAAATCAGGCAACAAAATTG
>DRJH01000156.1 GCA_011052285.1 Gammaproteobacteria bacterium | reverse complement strand
TTTTTAATAACGCCTAACCTTACAAGTGAACAGCCGCATGTAGGGCAAATTAAAGTTTCCATTTTATCGATCTCGTATTTTGTTTATGCATAACAGTGAGTAGACGTCAAACTAACGTGTTTAAACACGTTAACATGATGAATATTCCGATAATTTTGTAAAATAATATTTCGTGATTCTAGAAATCCCTTATAAAACATAATAATAAGTACTCTTTCAGAGTTCGTAAGTACTCTTGCTGGGTAATATGCGTCATGCTACGCTGTCTGGTATGAACCCACAATCTGAACGCTCGCCGTTCCTGCAATCTATACGTTGTGCTATCCGACTACGGCACTATAGCATAAGAACCGAGCAGGCCTATTTGCACTGGATAAAACGTTTTATTCTATTTCATAACAAACACCATCTCAAAGAACTGGGTGATGCTGAAGTTGTTTCCTTTCTGAGTCATCTGGCGAGTGACCGCAAGGTCGCGGCGTCCACCCAGAACCAGGCCTTAAATGCGCTGGTTTTCATGTACAAGTACGTACTCGAATGCCCACTCGGTGAATTACCTAACTTGGTTCGCAGTAAGCGCCCCATAAATCTGCCGGTGGTGTTGACGCCGGGGGAGGTCAGTCATTTGCTGAAACAGCTACAGGGTAATAACTGGCTGGCTGCTTGCCTGATGTATGGTTCAGGATTGCGCTTGATGGAGACCGTCCGCCTGCGGGTCAAGGATATCGAGTTCGGTTATCAGGCGATTGTGGTGCTTGATGGCAAAGGTAAGAAAGATCGAGTCGTGACTCTTGCGAAGGAGCTGATAGCGCCTCTTACGCGTCATCGAAACTGTGTGTACAAAACACCGTATGAGAAAGATTTTATCCTGTCAACTGTCCTAGCGAGCGGTTGTATGCGAGTGGATAGTTGACAGCCCGCCGCCTTTCATGCTTTTCGAAGGCAGGTGATTGCAGTTTCATCACCTGCTTTCGAAACAACCTGGGGCAGTCTTTCACACTGGCAGAGAGGTGGAGTATGTATACTCATTAGCTTTTAAGCGTAATGATTACGATAAGGCAGAATATGTAAATTAGACTTGTCTTGACGAAATTGCCATAGGTCGTAAGCACCTTGAAGACGAATCCAATGGTCAGCAGATAGTTTTTCAAATACCAGCTCTAAACGTAACGCCATCTCTGGAGTTATTACCCCTCAACCATGTAAAACTTTAGGCAGATGTTATGCGGTTACCAGATGGGTCCTGCATGGCTTTCTCCTTTGTTGATGAGGTTAGGATGGACAATATCCCGCCCCAATCGTAGGAGATGAAGGCCCATTTGGGCGATGTCTTCTTGTAACATTGTACGCAGCCTTGAACAGACCACAAGAATAGCGGAGTACGGGACCACCGATCCACTACTTGGAGGCGGGCTCGGTAGCTATTTTCGTTGCATTTCCGGCTTCAAGACCCGCTGCGCCATTGCGTATATGGATATCTCGCTGCGGAAAGGGAATCTCGATATTCTGTTCGTGAAAGCGATCCCAGATGCCCAGCAATACTTCACTCATCACATTCGAGCGGCCGTTCTGGGGGTCATCAATCCAGAACCGCAGCTCCAGATCCACCGCACTGTCGCCAAACCCCCTAAGCAAGCATGCCGGGGGCGGTGAACGGAGGATTCGTGGGATCACTTGTGCAGCCTCGATGCACAGTTGCTGGGCCAAACGCACATCCGTTGTATAGGCCACCCCGATCGGTATCCGCAACCGGACCACGCGATCGCTATGCGACCAGTTTTCGACCCGCTGTACAATCAGATCCTCATTCGGGATCAGGTGCTCCGTGCCATCACGGGTGCGTACCGCCGTATAGCGGGCTCCCAGTGAAGAGATCCAACCGTAGGTGTTTCCCACTGCAATCACATCACCGGGCTTGATCGAGCGATCAACCAGCAGGATCAGGCCGCTGAACAGATTTGAGACGATACGCTGCAAACCCAGGCCGATGCCGATACCAAGTGCGCCACTGAATACCGCCAAAGCGGTAAGATCAATACCCACCGTATTCAACGCGATCAAAATGGCCATCGCGATCAACAGGATTTTTACCAGCTTGGCCAGCAACACCTGCATTGAGGGCGTGAAAGAATGGGTGCGGCGAATACGCTGATCCAGCAAGGTCGAAACCGTTGACGCCCCCCACAACAGTAGTCCCAGAGACAAAAAGCCCTTGAAAATGGTGAGCAGGGAAATGCGCGCTGTGCCAATGGTCAGGGCCAGGCTGTCGAGCATGGTAACCGTGGCATCAAAGAGCCCCAGAGTGCCTAGTGCCGCCATGCTCCAGGCTATAAGAGCGATTGATTTTGACCACCCAGGGTCCCGGATAAAGGTCGAGGCAAAGCGAATCACCACCCAGGCAGTGACCAAGCTGGCAAAACTCTGCAATACTTGATACGGCCAGCCAGCCTGCGCTGCGATAGCACGTGCCAGCCACAGCACCAACAACCAAGCCAGTGGGAAGGCCAGCTCTGAGGTTACCGTGCAGACACGGACAAGGCGCGGTGTTGCTGCAGAACGGCTGGCGATGCGTTCAATCAATAAGCGAATCTTCCCGGCCGACCAGTGTGAGCAGAAAAAAACGAAACCGACCAACGCTAGTTGCACCGCATTGCCGGGCAGCATGACGTTGGCAGCCAACCAGTTGACAATCTTCTCCTGCAGGTCGAGATAAAATGCGCTGGTCAATAACCGTTCCATCAGATCACCCCACCAGAAACCATGTGTTGTACGACATCCAATTTCCCAGACGTCACAAGGACACGGAGGATAGGGGTGATCTGGTGGTATTCACCGGATGAATGTGCTCATACTCATTCGCTCTTCCACGGCAAAACCGAGGCTGTGGTAAAACCTTGCGACAGCCGTATTGTCTGCTCGCAGTTGCAAATTCACTTTCTTGCAGCCCAGCAGGTTCAATTCCTTCATAACAAAATGAATCAGCGCTGACCCCACCCCCTGGCGCCGGCAAACGGATGCTACCGCCACCGCATACAGCCAGCCTCGATGGCCGTCATAACCGGCGATGCAGGCACCCACTATCTCATCTTCGCGTTCTACCACAAAGATCAGGTCATCGACCGCGAGCTTGGCATCAATGACCGGTGCCGGCGCATTATGAGGCGGGTCATCCGGGAATGAAGACTCCCACAACGCAATCAACAACGGCCTGTCCTGTTCTGTGAATTTGCGAATGTTCACCCTATTCCCCTATTCACTGAGGCCAGCACCAAAGGCTAAAAGTTTTTCAATCGTGCGGTGGTTTGTGGATCAAGAAAGCCGGCGATAGTCGCTTCCGTTTCCAACTGCAGCGCTTTGTTCAGGTCAGTTGCTGCACTCTGGTTCAGCACCCGCTTCATCGCCCTGACCGCAAGAGGTGGCAAAGCACCGAGCTGGGTTGCCACTCTGTGTGCTTCATCCATCAGTTGCTCATCACTGACCACTCGCCAGGCCACACCCAGCGCGGCCAATTCCTGTGCTGTATACTGGCCACCAAGCAACAGCATCTCTCTGGCCTTGTTCAAACCCACCAAAGCCGGCAGCAGCGAGGTAACCCCCCCGGTTACAAACAGATTCAATGATACTTCCGGGAAAAATGCACAGGCACTGTGCGCCCAGAGTGGAAAATCACAATTGATGGCCCATTCAAACCCGCCACCGACAGCCCAACCATTGATCGCTCCGACCACCGGCTTGTCACCCTGGACGATCGCTCGGGTTGCCCGTTGAATGGCATTGACCAGATCGCGAGCCTGAGCCTCATTTTCAGGATGTACATGCTCACGTCGATCATCTCCGGCGCAAAAAGCTCGCCCTGCACCGGTAAAGACAATTGACCGGGTCATAGTATCCGCATTTGCGGTATCAAATGCCTGGCCCACATCATCAACGAGCTGCCGGTTCATGGCATTGAGGCACTCTGGCCGATTCAGCATGATGGTTCTGACGCCATCACCATCAATCGTACTGACTACAGTCTGGTACCGGTTGCTTGTCATCAGTTTTTACTACACATTTTTGTTACCCCCAGCACAAATCGCTGCACCCAATGTAGCACAATACTGTTTATTTGATATGTCGTTCTACGCCCTGCCGCCTGTATTCGATGTAACCTACAGCTTTAATTCAGTCGGCAATTGGACGGCCAGTTATCAGATGGCGATCAATGGCAAAAGCGGCCACTTCCCCCTGGATGATTTCAAGGATTGTGCCGCTTTGATGAAGCGTGGTCGTGCCATAAAAACAACTGACGAAGTCAAGCAAATGGTATCAAATTCGAAGCAATATGCCGATGACGCCGACGTCGACCCGCTGCAGTGCGATCAGATTTATCGAACCTTGAGGCTTACAGATTTCCAGAAAAAAGTTTCCTGGCTGACTGTTGAAATTGCCAATCTTTAGGGCCGAATGTAAGTGTAGCCCTGCTCCTGCAGTTCCATAATCCGTAGTACCCCCGCAGGAACTACCCGGACACCATCAAGCAGCACCGGCATTTTGCCTGTTTTTTTAGCCACTTTTTTCATGGTATTATGGCAGGCGCTGAAGGTGATATTCTGTAGCGCCAAACTGGTAACACGTGCCGGAATCTTTGATTTTCGAGTCAACATGCTCAGCCCAGGACCATAAGCCACCACCTCAATAGCAACATTGTCCAGCCCCAAAGCCTTTTGCAAATTGACCGCATTATTAAGAGCTATATTCTGGGTGCGCACATTATCCGTACTGACCTGAATAACAATTTTATGCTTCGGCTCGAAAACATTGCTGGCAGCAAATGAGGAATTTGCGACCAACAAACTTGACGACAAAATCACCGCCAACAGCCCACTGTACAACTTTCTCATAGGATCTCCCTCTAAAGGTAACACATTCATGGATAAACTAATGGTATCCTACCTCCTGACACAACCACTTTTACTTCATTGGAACGACCAATATACCCGAACCACAAAAGAAATACCACTGCCTCTGGCTTGGCCGCCACTATTGTGTATTGCTTCGTCTATTACCAAGTACCCCGCTTGTGGTAGAATCTTTTTGTCGAGACGAGCGAAGGTCGTAGGTCACCCACATGCAACCC
>DRJH01000155.1 GCA_011052285.1 Gammaproteobacteria bacterium | reverse complement strand
TGCCGGGGGTGGTGATACTTTGGCGGCGGTCGATAAATATGGCCTGGTCGATGAAATCTCCTATATTTCCACCGGTGGTGGCGCCTTTCTGGAATTTCTGGAGGGTAAGAAATTGCCGGCCGTGAGTATGCTGGAAAGCAGGGCTGAGGGTTGAGTAATCCACATCATGTGAAGCACAAGATTCGGCGTCGTTGCAAGATTGTTGCCACCCTCGGTCCGGCTACCGATGATGAATCGGTGCTGGCCGATATTATTCAGGCGGGTGTCGATGTCGTGCGGGTTAATTTTTCACATGGTAGTATCGAAGAGCAGATCGGGCGTGCCCGTCAGACACGTGAAACCGCACAACGCATGGGCCGGCATGTTGCGGTGCTTGCGGATTTACAAGGCCCAAAGATTCGTATTGAAGGCTTTGTTGCGCACAGGGTAGAACTTACAGAAGGGGCAGACTTTGTCCTTGATACGCGCTTGGGTGCCCGGGCGGGTACCTCGGAGCGGGTTGGTGTGACCTATAAAACCTTGCCACAGGATGTCAAACCCGGAAATTTACTGATGCTCGATGATGGCAATCTCTGTTTGCGGGTTGTGGTTG
Organism: Gammaproteobacteria bacterium; assembly: GCA_011052285.1. Classification (GTDB taxonomy): domain Bacteria; phylum Pseudomonadota; class Gammaproteobacteria; order Arenicellales; family DRJH01; genus DRJH01. The sequence continues at coordinate 4,505 of DRJH01000155.1, read as the reverse complement.
TCGATGACCATGAAATTACCACGCAAGTAGTTACCGGGGGGATGCTGTCAGACAGCAAGGGTATTAACTTGCAGGGTGGTGGACTTTCGGCACCGGCACTGACCGCTAAGGACCTGGCCGATATTAAAACGGCCGCGGCCATGGGTGCAGACTATCTTGCCGTATCATTTCCCCGCACGGCGGCAGATATTCAACAAGCGCGGGAATTATTCCGTTCAGCGGGCGGCAAGGGTGGAATTGTCGCCAAGGTTGAACGCTCGGAAGCGATCACGAATATCGAAGAAATTATTCATGCCTCAGAAGCCGTGATGATCGCCCGCGGTGATTTGGGGGTTGAGATTGGCGATGCTGAATTACCAGGGGTGCAGAAAACCATCATCAACCGTTGTCGCTCTTTGAACCGCATCGTGATTACCGCGACCCAGATGATGCAATCCATGGTTGAAAATCCACAGCCAACCCGGGCAGAGGTTATGGATGTAGCCAATGCGGTAATTGATGGCACCGATGCGGTGATGTTATCAGCGGAAACTGCAGTGGGAAAATATCCTAAAAAAGTAATCGAATCGATGGCCCGGATCTGTGTGGGTGCCGAGAAACAGCGGCGAACACTGGTTTCCAATCACCGTATGTCGTCACGCTTTGATACGATAGAGGAAATGATTGCTATGGCCAGCATGTATACGGCCAATCACATGGATGTCTCAGCAATATTGGCGCTGACTGAATCGGGTACCACGGCCCGGCTGATGTCTCGCATCAGTTCGGGCATTCCGATCTTTGCTATGACCCGGCATCCGGAGGTGGGTCGCCGTGTCAGTCTCTATCGAGGTGTCTATGCAGTTGATTTTGATGCCAACCAGGTGCCCGTCGGACAGGTTAATCGGACGGCTGTGGCGGAAATGCAGCGCCTTGGGGCCGTGCAAAAAGATGACTTGGTGCTGGTGACCAAGGGGGATATGTCGGGTATCGCTGGAGGGACTAATTCCCTGAAAATTGTACGGGTCGGGGAAGTGTTTTAAATCCGTCTGGTGGAAGGCTAAGTACACAGGCTATTATGGGGGCGACCAAGAGGCTATCCGAGAACAGGGGTTGTAGCAAGGGAAAGCTTGCTTTGAGGTCAATTTTTCTGTCTGATTTGAGGTGAATGCCGCTCGTATTTTATGAGAATCAGCGAAAATCCGGGCAAAATCCGTTTATTTGCCGTTTATTTACCGCTTATTTGCAGTGGGTTTGGTGGGTTTAGTAGGTTTGCTATTTATTTGATTTAACATTGGGGGCAGGAATATGGCTTTGATAACTTTACGGCAATTGCTCGATCACGCAGCGGAATATGAATATGGTGTGCCGGCGTTTAATGTCAATAATATGGAGCAGATGCGCGCAATTATGGAAGCTGCCGATGAGACCGACAGTCCGGTTATCGTCCAGGCCTCTGCTGGTGCCAGAAGCTATGCCGGGGCACCATTTTTGCGCCATCTGATTTTGGCAGCAACGGAAGAGTTTCCACATATTCCGGTGGTGATGCATCAGGACCATGGGACTTCACCGGCTGTTTGCCAGCGTTCCATTCAGCTCGGTTTTAGTTCTGTAATGATGGATGGTTCATTGGAGTCGGATGGCAAGACCCCGTCGAGCTATGAATACAATGTTGCAGTGACCCGCCGTACCGTCGAGTTGTCTCATGATTGTGGGGTCTCGGTGGAAGGCGAACTCGGCTGTTTGGGTTCACTGGAAACGGGTGAGGCCGGCGAAGAAGATGGCATCGGTGCCGTGGGCAAGCTTGATCACAGCCAACTTCTAACCGATCCGGAAGAGGCGGCACAGTTTGTTCGTGAGACCGGGGTTGATGCCTTGGCGATCGCAATCGGCACCTCCCATGGTGCCTACAAGTTTACTCGCCCACCAACAGGTGATATTCTGGCCATCGAGAGAATTAAACAAATCCACTCCAGGATCCCCAATACCCATTTGGTCATGCACGGTTCCTCTTCGGTACCACAGGATTGGCTCAAGATCATTAATGAACACGGTGGAGCCATGGGTCAGACCTATGGGGTGCCGGTTGAAGAAATTGCCGAAGGGATCCGTCATGGGGTGCGTAAGGTCAATATCGATACCGATTTGCGCATGGCCTCGACCGGTGCGATTCGTCGCCATTTAATAGAAAATCCCAGTAATTTTGATCCACGAAAATACCTGGCGGCCGCAACCGAGGCCATGAAGGGGATCTGCAAGGCACGTTATGAGGCATTTGGTACGTGTGGCAATGCCTCGAAAATTCGCCCTCTTTCAATGGAAATTATTACTGATCGCTACAAAAATGGTGACTATGATCCCAAGCTCAACTGAGTGCTTATTGAACAGGTTCCATCCATCCCGACAGGGGGGGGGTTCGACACGCCAGCCTGGTGTAGATCATGGAACGCAACTTGGCGTATCAATGCCTATGTTATTTCTGTTCGGCTCCGTAGTTGGTGTTACCACTGCTGGGTAATTTTGGCACCAGCATATACAACTGACCGGTTTGCTTCATCATCGCAGCCAGGCGTTCGGCGGCTTTACCTTGGCCCCAGAATAGATCAGCGCGAAGTCTGCCCTTGATTGCGGCGCCCTGGTCCTGAGCCAACATCAGGTGCTGATAGCGTCGTTCCGGCTTGTACGGCAGGCTTGTGTCGAGCCACAGCAGTGAACCGAGTGACACCATGGCGGGATCAATGGCAAGACTACGCCCGGCAGTCAGTGGTAGCCCGAATGCGCCTGTTGGCGACCAGGTACGATCAACTTTTTGGGTATTGAAAAAGATATAGCGCGGGTTACTGTTCAGGATCTCCTGCCGCTGCTGTGGATGGTCACGCAGCCATTTTTTGAGACTGTACAGATTGACTTCAGATGCCGTCATTTCCCCACGATGAATCAGTTCCCAACCTATGGAGTGGTAGGGTTGCCCATTGTTGGCCGCATAGCTGACCGCCAGGTTCGTGCCATCAGCCAGTTCAATGCGCCCACTGCCTTGTATCTGCAGGAAGAAACGCTCGATAGGGTCTGCCAACCAGACGATTTCTTTGCCGGCGAGTAGTCTTCGACCACTTGAGTCGTCATCAGCATTGATTGCTGCACGGTCAGGGTAGGGGATAACGCGACCTTCGAGTAGACGACCCATCGTGGGAGAAAGCAGGTCTGGGCCGAGGTCAATGCGTACCAGGTCTGCCGGTGGACGGTACAAGGGATAGCGATAGTTTCGATCGGCGTTCAGGCTTCCCTTAATCACCGGTAGGTAATAACCTGTGATCAATGCTGGTGGTTGCCACCAGTGGCGGTTCAGTGCTCGGGGAATAAAATTTTGCTCCATGAAGGCCTTTTCAGCCACGTTGTTTGCCGGCACCTTGGCGGCGGCAGTGCACAATGGTTCCCAGCTTGGAGTGTCCTGTAGCTTGCGTTGGCAATTGCGCAGTAAGGCCGGCCAGATGGAGAGCAGTTGCTCCTGTCGCCATCCAGGAAGTTGATTCCATGGCAATGCTGCACCGACGATTGGTCCCCCTGTTGGGCCGCGTTTGGCCAAACAGGCGCTGAGCAACAAAGAGAGTGTAATCAGCAGTAGATGGTACAGCAGGCTACTCTTGTGATACCGTTTCATCCCCATGAAATAGCCCCAATACCTGGGATGGTAAGTGCTTTTTGTTGCCAGTTAAGGCCAATAACCAGACCCATAATGTTGATTTCAAAGCCCTCTTTGCGGGCCAGCGTCAGCCCAAAAATACCAAAAAATGACAGCTGATAGCCGCTGTTACTCGGTGTGGGAGCCCAGAAATGGTTGTTAATCAAATAATCCTTACCAAGTGCGGTAGCAGGCAGTGCGGCGGTCAGCTCCGGGGTCTGTCGCAACAGGTAGGCGGTAAATGAATTGCTGTTCGGTCCGGGCCACAGCCAGTATTTCCTGGGGTAAGGATATTTTGCGACAGCCCGGGTTAAATGCTCGATGGCCTGGTCGGCCAATGGGCCATGAATATCGGCCAAAACAAACGGTTTGTTGCCATACCATTCACGATCTGGGGCAGCCTGTTCGATGACGATGGCTGACCTACCCATCCAGGCCCGCCAGCCAACCACCTGGTAGACGGTGAACTGCTGATTGCCGGCCTTGCGGATCGCGATCCAGGTGTGTACTGCAAATGCACCGCGCCAGGAAAAAGCCCGTCCTGCAAATACCAGTACCCGTGATTGTTTCGGATACTTGTTGGTGTCAACAATACCGGCTGACTTCTGACTGGCGGTACGCCAGTTGGCGTGCAAGTTGATGGGTCCGAACAGCAACATCCAGAGGGGACCCGCAAGCATTAGCAGGAGCAGCCAGAAGACCAATATGAACCGGTGCTTATGGCTTTTTCGGGGGCTGATCATTGAATTACGATGACTTTTTGTGTGAGTAGAATCTTGAAAGGCTGTAGTCATCAAGATTCAGCACCGGTTTGTTACCGACGATCAGGTCTGCTACCAGTTTGCCG
>DRJH01000154.1 GCA_011052285.1 Gammaproteobacteria bacterium | reverse complement strand
CGGACCGAGCTGCCATCGGGCGTGTCGCCGTAAACAAAGTTTTCCAACACGGTCAGGTCTTCGCCACTGGCCAGTAATTCGCAGTGTGCTGGCAAGCCGTCGCGCCCGGCACGGCCGGTTTCCTGCATGTAATTTTCCAGTGATTTAGGCAGATTGTAATGATAGATCGCACGGATATCTGCTTTATCGATGCCCATACCAAAGGCGATGGTGGCGACTACAATACTGCAGCGACCGGCCATAAAATCATCCTGTATCTGATGACGGCGTTCGCCCTTTAACCCGGCATGGTAGGGCAAGGCCGGACGGTCATGCCGGCTGAAGAATTCAGCCAGCGACTCGGCGGTTTTTTGCTGTGTGACATAGATGATCGCAGACTCACCACGACAGGTATTGATCCTATCCAGCAGCAGTTGATCGCGATGTTCCGATGCACAGACACGCACCGACAAGGCCAGATTAGAGCGATAAAAGCCGGTCTGGATAAAATCTGTTTCAGCAATGCGAAAGTGCTGACAGATCTGTCGTGAGACGTCCGGGGTGGCAGTGGCGGTCAGTGCGAGCACCCTTTGTATCTTGAGTTTGGATACCAAAGCCGACAGCTTCAAATAATCGGGTCGAAAATTATGCCCCCATTCGGAAATACAATGGGCTTCGTCCACCGCCATGAGCACGATAGGCCACCGCTGCAGGCGTTGTAGAAACCGTTCATTGGAAAGACGTTCCGGTGAAACATAAAGAAGCTTCGTCGTGCCCGCATCCAGATCGGCATAAACCGTCTGCAATGCCGCGTAGTCAAGACTCGAATCCAACCGGGCCGCAGGTATATGCAGAGCATTCAGTTGATCCACCTGGTCTTTCATCAATGCAATTAACGGAGAGACTACCAGCGTCAGGCCATCCAGTAGTAGGGCCGGCAACTGGTAACACAGGCTTTTGCCAGCACCGGTCGGGAACACAGCCAGGGCAGATCGTCCAGCCAACAAGCTTTGAATGACCGCTTCCTGGCCGGGTCGAAACTGCTGCAATCCGAATCGTTCGCTGAGCAATTCCCGGTAGCGTTCCATCAACGGTTCTCGCCACCCATAAATGTCATAGTGTTACAGTGCCTGTGCCGCCAGCATTCTTGCCATAGTGCCGGCAAGCCTTGAAAGTGTCGATTTGTCTGGCAAGTTGACGGTTAATTGAATCTGGCCGTCCTCGGTTGTCTGCAGACAATCATCCAGCCGTTGTTCCAGCACCTCTGCCATCTGGCGGGTTCGCTCATCGGCTTCATCGATACCATTAACCGGCAACATCTCGCTAATAAATTGAAAGGCCGCGCCGAGCAGTTGTCCGCCGGCATTGGCAATCCGGGTTTGCTGTTCAATTCGTTGCTTCTCCCGGGTCTGGCGGTGAAATGATTGTACATCTTCTGGCGCCTGTGGAGTGGCACCAAGTAACACCTCCAGGCGGCGTTTTAATTCTTCCAGGCCAGAACTCAGGTCCACTTCATCCAGGTTGGTGTCGGGGTCCAGTGCGGCCATGGCCAGTTGTTTTTTTGCAGACAGGGTTTGCAGCAAATTTTCTTCCAGGGTTTGCTCGGTAACCAGAATATAGACCTGTACCGGTCGTTGCTGTCCCATACGGTGAGCGCGGGCAATACGCTGTTCCAGTAGGGCCGGGTTCCAGGGCAGGTCAACATTAATCACAGTATTGGCCGCTTGCAGGTTCAGGCCCGTGGCACCCGCATTGGTGGTGAGAAACATTTTACAGTCATTGTTGTTTTGAAATTGATGCACCAGTTGTTGGCGTTTTTTTTGCGGCACAGAACCGTCCAGACGCACACGACCAACCTGGTATTTGTCCAGCAGCGGCTCGATCAGATTCAGCATCGTGGTCCATTCGGAAAACAAAATCATTTTGCGATCCTCTTCCAGACAGAGACTGCCCAGTAGCTGATCCAGAGTTTTCAGCTTGCTTGAGTAAGCCGGTAGTTGTTTATCCACCAAGTAGGTGCTGTTAGCAGACATGCGGCACATTAACAAAGCCTTTTGCAAACGCAGCAAATCCATTTCGGTCAGGTAACGCTTACGCAGGATCAAGCTGATTGTGCTGCGAAACCCCTGGTGCATATCAAACTGTTGCTCGGTGGGTTCAATACGGATAATCTCAGAGCTGCGCTCGGGCAATTGTTGGCGGATGGATGCCCGGGTACGACGCAGTAACACCGGTTTGAGTTTTTTTCGCAACTCCTCCAGGTTTTTGTAGCCCAGCACCTTGCCTCGCTCATCGACCACGCGGTGATGGTTGTAAAAACGAAAGTCCGGCCCCAGTCTGCGATCGTCGATAAACTCGATGATCGAATACAGATCGTCCAGACGGTTTTCCAGCGGGGTGCCGGTTAATACCAGAGCAAAACGTGACCGCAGCAGCTTGATGGTCTGGCTGGTTTTTGCCTCCCAGTTTTTGATGCGCTGACCTTCATCAAGAATGATCAGATCCCAGTGCTGTGCTGCGATCAGTCGGGCATCGCGCAATACCTGTTCGTAGTTGCACAAGGTAAAAAATGCCTCGCCCTGGTATTGCTCGGCACGTTGTTTGGCGCCACCCATCACAATCTGGCTGTCACGATGGCAAAAACGGGCAATTTCCTCTCGCCACTGCGCCTTGAGGGAAGCCGGGCTGATCACCAGTACTTTTTCAATATGTGCTTCTCTTGCCAGCAGCTCGGCAACCCCAATACCTTGAATGGTTTTGCCAAGGCCCATTTCATCGGCAAGTACAGCACGACCGGCGCCAATGGCGAAGGCAATACCATCAAGCTGGTAGGGCAGCAAGGTAGCATTGAGCAGCTCTTTCCGTAATGGATGATCTTGTGGATTCTGGCGGATACTGTTGACGGTGGTGGCGATATGATCATTAAACAACTGCCGTTGCAGGTATTCCTCGGCATCCGGATAGATTTGTACCGGTTGCTCCAGCCGCTCCAGCCTCTGGATGATTTGCAGTAGCTCGGGAATATTATTGATGGCCTGATCACGTAGTGGGCAGACCATCTTCTCGACTGCAGCAGGTAGGTTCTCAGGCAATAACAAGCGTAACTCGATGCGTTCGGTATAACGCAAATGCACTGAAATTGATTGTTGTAGATAGGGTTTACTGCGCACCAAGGCCGGAAATCGTTTTTTGACTTTAGTGCAGGTATGCAAAATATGCTTACAGGTGCCGAGCGTATTTTTACGAAAATCCGGGCAGTTACAAAAAGAATCACCCACTTCCCAGCCGCGCAGGGCGACCCGATAGGTTTTTCCGGAACTCGCGTTCGTCACCAGATAATCGCTCCAGAGCGTGTCCATATCCAGTGAATGAACACGCATTTTCTCCTTGTCAGCCCGCTGTTGGCGCTCCTGTAGTGCTTGAGCAGTCAGCTCCTCATCGTTCAGCGGCTCTACCGGGAGAGGTTCCGGGGGTTCCTTGGCCAGGCCTAATGGGGTTTTTTCTTCCAGAATCAGTGTCAATACAGCCGCAGCGTGTTCGCAGGGATGATGGCCACAGCTGCAATGAAACAACAACCGGTTTTTGGCATTGCCATCAAGCCGTAGGCTGACCTTCGCATCGGGCAGATGTAGTTGAAAGCACTGTTCGTTTAATAGTACATCGTTGTCCAGGTCAATTTCATAAAGGCCCCCTTGACGCAGCAGTTGTTCACCCTGCGGTTTCAGTAATTTACAGGCTTGAATAAAGGTCAGCCGCGATAATTTGTCCTTGAGTGTCAGTTTTGCTGCGGGTTTGGTCGTCATGGGCAGGTTATTTGATTTGATGATTTGAATTGGTATTTGCAGCGACAGTTGGTTTATGAGATTCTATGCTGTCATCCGACAATGGTACCATTTTCAACCATCGGGTGGGCTTTTCGATCACTCTGTAACGGAATGGAATATGGTGAAAACTGTACACCGCAACGCTCCTAAAAAAATACGCGAGTGCCTACGTTCTATGTGGTTGATTTAACACCCATGACCTCATTTTATGATCCAGCAGGCCGATACCGCCTTCCTTGTTCTCTACATGCTGGCGTATTTCTGTAAAGCGTTGTACGGCCTGTGGGTTATTTTGCAATCGTTTGACCCGTGCCGATGCCGTCTTAAAAACACCCTCAAAGGTCAATTCGGTTTGTAATGAAAAACCCGGGTTCAAATGCCCTTATGTAGCCCACTCCTTACAGAGCACCGTCGCCTGTTCCAGCACTAGCTCCGTGGCCCTGGCCTGCATATCCGGCGGATATCCGTATTTTCTTAAGATGCGTTTCACCTTGACCCGGATTTGGGCACGGGCATTTTCGCGTTTCGTCCAGTCGACGGATACGCTCCGCTTAACGGAATTCACCAACTCCTGCGCAATCAGCTTTAAGATATACTCATAGTGCTGAAGAATACCTCGGTAATGAATTAAAAACCCACTTATATTCAGTAGG
>DRJH01000153.1 GCA_011052285.1 Gammaproteobacteria bacterium | reverse complement strand
GGCCGAGCTAAACCCGACAGGTTTCTGGACCAACGAGGTTAAAAAGAGTACGTTTTGCATTCTTTGATTGAGCTGAAAAAACGGGTTGAATGTGCGCCAGGACAATATTAAAAAACTGACAGAGGACCGTTTCGATCTGGTTATTGTTGGGGGAGGTATATTTGCGGCTTGTGCAGCCTGGGACGCAGTCCTGAGAGGGTTATCGGTTGCATTGATTGAGAAGGAGGATTTTTGTTCCGGGGTCTCAGCCAACTCCTTCAAAATGATACATGGCGGGATCAGGTACCTGCAGCATGGTGACATTGTCCGCCTGAGATCCTCTTGCCACGAGCGCAGCGCCATGCTGCGTATTGCTCCACACCTGGTCCAGCCTTTACCGATCCTGATCCCTACCTATGGTTATGGCAAATCCGGGAAATTCTATCTGGGTGCCGGCATGTTGCTTTACGATTTGCTTACTCTTGGGCGAAACCGTGGCATACGTGACCCCAAACGTCACATCCCGTGGTCAGGTTTTCTTAACAAGGAAGAGGTTTTACAGGAATACCCTGATCTGGAAAAAGAGGGGCTGACCGGTGCTGCGCTATTCAGTGATGGTCAGATGTATAACCCGACACGGCTTGTACTGGCATTTATCAAGTCAGCCATGGGCAAGGGAGCGCAGGTTGCGAACTATGTTGAAGCGACCGGGCTCATCCAGGAGCAATCAAAGGTTGTAGCTGTCAACGCAGTAGACAAACTGAGCGGACAGAGTCTCACCATCCAGGCAAAGACTGTTCTGAATGCCGCCGGACCGTGGAGCGAATGGTTTTTATCGGATACGGTCCGTGATAACAATGCCGAAAAAGGGGTGTATTCGAGGGACGCCTGTTTTGTGATCAAACGCAGATTCAAAAGCCACAGTGCCATTGCTGTCCAGGGACGGACGAAGGACCCGGATGCGCTATTGAGCCGGCCGGCGCGGCATCTGTTTCTGGTGCCGTGGCGGGACTACACCCTGGTGGGTGTATGGCACGTTGTTTTGACAAACCATCCGGAAGAGGTGACTGTTGAAAAGTCTGAAATTGAGACCTTTATCGATGAGATTAACTGGGCGTATCCTGGTTTTGATCTAAAACCCGGGGATGTGGAGATTTGGAACGCAGGTTTGGTGCCATTTGGTGAAAATGAAGAGGGGGCGGAGAATCTGAGTTACGGCAAGCGTTCACACCTTATCGATCATAAGCAGGAGGATGGTGTGGATGGTTTCGTCACCCTGATCGGGATACGCTATACGACTGCCAGAGGTGACGCTGCAAAGGCGCTTGATATGGTCTGCTCAAAGCTTGGTGTGCGCACTGGACGGCCTGCAACGGAATCTATCCCGGTAGCAGGTGGCGATATTGAAAATTTCGATGTACTGGTTCAGCAGCTTTACCAAAAACAGGAGCTGAGCCTGTCTGAAGACTGTGTGCGGGCTCTGGCCCATAACTATGGTACAGATGCCGGTTCCATCATTGACATGGCAACTCAAGACAGGTCTCTGGCAAACACTGTAGGCAATACTCGTGTGCTTCTGGCCGAGGTTAAATATGCTGTCGATTATGACATGGCGTATACGCTTTCCGATATCGTATTTCGACGAACGGACCTTGCTACGGGTGGAAATCCGGGAGAAGGGGCCATACGTACTTGCGCAGAACAAATGGCAACGTTACTCGATTGGGATGAGCGGGAAACTCAGTGTCAGGTGGATGCTGTTATGAAACGGTTCCCATCGTGGACTTGAACACCCATTGTAGATTACCAGGTCTTCGCACACGCTTGCTCTCGGTAGCCCGCCTGTAGTGCCCTGCGTCTATGCAGGGCTCATATAATAGAGTTATATAGTCAAGGATTCTTAATGAAGGTGCTGATTACTGGTGGTACGGGCTTTATCGGATCACGGCTGGTCCAAAGGTGTAAGCAACGCGGCGATGATGTTGTTGTCTTTTCTCAGATCAATACACAGGCTGAAAAAGAAAATGCTCAAGAACTTGAGTCGCAGGGATTTGGTATCGTAAACGGTAGTGTCATGGACAGGGATAAGGTCCGGTTGGCGGTATCTGGTTGTGATGTGGTTTTCCATCTTGCGGCAGCACAGCACGAAGCCAATGTGCCGGATCAGCATTTCTGGGATGTCAATGTTGAGGGAACCCGAAATCTACTGGAGGCCGGTATCGAGTCAGGAGTCAGGCGTTTTGTACATGGAAGTACGATTGGTGTATACGGCGTCGAGATTCAGGGTGAAATCAATGAATCGTCACCATTAAAGCCGGATAACATTTATGGAGTTACAAAAAAGGCCGGTGAAGAGCTTGTGCTCTCGTATAAGGATAAATTGCCGGTCTCGGTCGTTCGTATTTCTGAAACTTACGGGCCGGGGGACCGGCGTCTGCTCAAGCTCTTCAAAGGGATCAGGAACAGAAAGTTTTTTGTAATCGGTGATGGCGAAAACAAGCATCAGCTGGTGTATGTGGATGATCTGATCGATGGATTGTTTGCATCGTCAGAAAGGGCGCAAGCCCTGGGAGAAATCTTTGTTATCGCCGGCGGCGAGATACTCACAACCAACGATATGGTGAATACAATTGCTGATGTGTTGCAGGTCAGAAAGCTGTCTGTCAGGACGCCTATGTGGCCGTTCTACTTATTGGCCCTGTTAATGGAAAAGACGCTACGACCACTGGGTATACAGCCGCCTTTGCACAGACGGCGGCTGGATTTTTTTAAGAAAACACTCTATTTCTCGCCCGACAAATCGTCCAGCCTTCTGGGTTACGAGGCCAAAACCAGTTTCACGAAGGGTGCCGAACTAACAGCAGACTGGTATAAGGAACACGGGTTTTTATAAAAGTAACCGGGATCGTTCTGTACATATGCGTATTTTATTTTGTAACTATGAGTATCCACCACTGGGAGGTGGCGGAGGGGTAATCAATAAGCAGATTGCCGAAGAACTGGCCAAAAAGCACGAAGTTGATGTGTTGACTTCCCAGGGTCTTGGGCTGCCGAGACATTCGGTCGAGAACGGTGTGTCGGTATACCGTGTTCCGGTATTTTTTCGGAGTCGGCAGGCGGCTGCAAATATTCCGTCGATGCTCGCTTATTTGCCAAGTGGTTACCGAACCGGGCGGCGCCTGATGCGAGACCATATCTATGACGTCATTAATACGCATTTCGTGGTGCCAACTGGTCCACTGGGGAACTGGTTGTCGCAAAAATACGCAATACCCAATGTCCTGTCGGTGCATGGCGGAGATCTATATGACCCCAGTAAATGGACCTCTCCTCACCGGCACTCGTTCCTGAGGTCAGCCGTCAGGCGTCTTCTCTGCAAGGCAGATGCTGTGGTGGGGCAATCCAGGAACACCCTGAAAAACGTGTATGACTATTATGACAAAGATCTCGAATGTGAGTGTGTTCCGCTGGGTATTTTACGGCCCGACGGTCAGATTCGCGCAAGTCGTAGCGACTACGGTATTTCCGAAACGGATTGCATACTGGTAACAGTGGGCAGACTGGTTTCCCGTAAGGCGGTTGATCAACTGATTCGTATTTTGGGGGAGATCAGCAATACCAGCGTGCAGCTGATGGTTATTGGTTCAGGACCACAGGAAGATTCGCTGCGGAAAATTGCTCAGGAACTGGGTGTTTCCAAGCGCGTACATTTTCTCGGCCAAGTGGACGAACAGACGAAATTTGAAGTGCTCAGAATGGCGGATGTCTATGTGTCAACGAGTCAGCATGAAGGTTTCGGTATTGTCTATCTTGAAGCAATGGCTTCTGAATTGCCGGTTATTTGTTACGATTATGGAGGACAGACAGATTTTCTTACATCTGATGTCAATGGATATGTGGTCAAGCTGAACGATACCGGTGCATTCCAGCAGAGCTGTGAGCGCTTGATAGAAGATTCTGAACTGCGTAAAAAATTCACAGACCGTAATCTGAAAGAAGTTGAAGGGTTTTATATTGATCGCTGTGCTGATCGATATCTTCAACTTTTTGAACAAGTGATCGACCGACGCAGGAATGGCAGTTAAAAAACCTGGTTTAACACGGAGAAGTGCATAAATGTGTGGTATTGCAGGTATCGTTAGCAAAACTCGATTGCAGAATCAGTCCGCCTTGCAGCCGATGTTGGATGCGCTGCGCCTCCGTGGTCCAGACGATGAGGGTAGTT
>DRJH01000152.1 GCA_011052285.1 Gammaproteobacteria bacterium | reverse complement strand
TTCCCAAGACCACTGCCAGTGAGGCACTGATGAAGGCAATTTTGAGGCTGATCCAAGCTGCCCCGAGGATTTGCGGATCAGCGAACAGCTTGCCGTACCATTGGGTTGAGAAACCGGCCCAAACGGTTACCAGCCGGGATTTATTAAAACTGAAAATAATCAGCGAGAGGATCGGGATATATAAAAAAGCAAACCCAAGCACGGTGGCGGTGGCTACGAACCATGATGATTTTTTCATGTCGATGCCGCTCTGCTAGCGTTTTGGGCATTCCTTAATAGCATGACCGGGATCACCAGCAATACCAGCATAACAATGGCAACCGCCGATGCCACCGGCCAGTCACGATTAGAGAAAAACTCATCCCACAACACCTTGCCGATCATCAGCGTATCCGGCCCACCCAGTAAGGCTGGAATAACAAACTCACCGACCACGGGAATAAACACCAGCATCGAGCCGGCGATAATACCAGGCACGGACAATGGTAATGTGATTTTAAAAAAAGTGGTGAGCGGGTTGGCGCCAAGGTCGGCCGAGGCCTCAAGCAGTGAATTATCGAGTTTTACCAAATTGGTGTAAAGCGGCAAAATCATGAATGGCAGATAGGTGTACACAATGCCCACGTAAACAGCAAAGTTGGTCTGCATCATCACCAGAGGCTCTGAGGTGATACCCAGTGACATCAGGATATTATTAATAATGCCGTGGGTTTTTAAAATACCGATCCAGGCATAAACACGCAACAAAAACGAGGTCCAGAAAGGCAGGATGATTAACATCAGCAAAATATTTCGACGACGCTCTGTGCTGCGGGCGATGTAATAGGCCATTGGGTAGGCGACCAACAAAGCGATAAGCGTTGAGAAAAAAGCGACTTTAATCGATGACCAATAGGCTGAAATATAAAGACTGTCTTCAAGCAAATAGAGATAGTTTGAAAAATGCAGTTTTAACAGCAAAAACCCTCCCTCTTTCCACTCCAGCAAGGATGAATAGGGAGGGCGAGCGATAATGGCCTCAGAAAAAGAGATCTTGGCCACAACAACAAACGGTATCAGGAAAAAAACAATCAACCACCACAATGGGATACCGATTACTAAAGAACGACCGCGAAACCTTATTCGCTTGACCAGGGTACGCTTAATCAAGGTACCAAATGTTGCTTTATTTGCCGAAAAGCTCATTGAACCAGCACGATTCCGGCGGTATCATCCCATGAAATATAGACGTTATCATCCCAACTGATCGCATCTTCATCGCGCCGGGAACGGTTGGATTTTGTTACCCGCAACATTTTTCCACTGGCAAGTTTAATGCGGAAAATAGACAGATTTCCCCGATAGGCAATTTCATCCACGATGCCTTTGACAACGTTGTATTTCCCACGCGGGTTTTCTCGTGTAATGGTGAGTTTTTCCGGGCGGATGGCAAACCATAATTTCTGGTTTTGCGTACAACTGACGCCATGGGATACATGAATATCACAATCGGCTTCCCTGCAATGAATCCGGACATAGTTTGTCGCATCGTCACTGACACGACCCATAAAGATATTTACCGAACCGATAAAATCTGCGATAAATATCGAGAGTGGAAATTCATAAATTTCGTGCGGTTCACCCACTTGAACGATCTCACCCTGATCCATTACCCCGATACGGGTGGACAAGGTCATTGCCTCTTCCTGGTCGTGGGTAACCACAATGAAGGTGACGCCCAGACTTTCCTGAATATTGATCAGTTCAAACTGGGTTTCTTCGCGCAATTTTTTATCCAAGGCACCGAGCGGTTCATCAAGCAACAATAATTTTGGGCGCTTAATCAGCGAACGGGCTAGTGCCACACGCTGGCGTTGTCCACCGGACAATTGATCGGGCCTGCGTTTGGCAAAATCACTTAGTTGGACCAGCTTTAGCATATCCGCAACCTGCTCAGCAGCCTCTGACTTACTGACTCCATCACGCAACAGCCCGTAGGCGACATTTTTTTCAACACTCATATGCGGAAACAAAGCATAGGACTGAAACATCATATTGGTAGGGCGGGCAAAGGCCGGGACATTGGCCATATCCTGACCATCTATTTCAATATGGCCGTCGCTCGGGGTTTCAAAACCGGCCAGCATACGAAGCAAGGTCGACTTACCACAGCCGGACCCACCCAGCAGACAAAATAACTCCTCGCGATAGATATCCAGACAGACTCGATCGACCGCAGTGAAATCACCGAATTTTTTGGTTAAGTTGGAAATGCGAATAAATGGCTTTTCGCTCTGCTCAATCCAGGGCTTGGCACCGTTGGCAATTTTTTTCTGGCTGTCCATGACGCATCGCCTCGAAATCATAGGACCCGCCCTATACTGAAAAGCATAGGGCGGGTAGATTCATAGCGACTTACTTGCCGGTTTTTACCTTGGTCCAAAGCCTGGTAATGATACGATCTGTACGCTTGGTGTAGACTTTAGCGCCCCAAAGCCGGGCTTTGACTGTAGCGGTCGGGAATATACCCGGATCGTCCTTGATTTCCTGCTCAACCATGGGCATGGAAGCCTTATTGGCATTGGCATACCAGACAAAATTGGTATTTTCGGCGGTGATTTTGGCATCCATCATGAAGTTGATAAAGGCGTGCGCGGCATCCTTGTGTTTGGAATCTACCGGTATGGCCAACATATCAAACCATTGCAAGGCACCTTCTTTAGGAATTGAATAGCCGATTTCTATCCCTTTTTTAGCTTCTGCGGCTCGGTCACGTGCCTGAAAGACGTCACCTGACCAACCAACTGCTACGCAGATATCTCCATTGGCCAGATCAGAAATATACTGGGAAGAATGGAAGTAACGGACGAAGGGGCGGATTTTTTCCAACAAGGCGGCACCTTTTTCAAGGTCGGCCTTTTTGGTCGAACGTGGATCCAGTCCGAGATAGTTCATCGCAGCCGGAATCATCTCTGTCGATGCGTCAAGAAAGGAAATACCACAATCTTTTAATTTTGCGGCATTGGCTGGATCAAAAATCAACGACCACGAATCTATTGGTGCCTTATCACCCAAACGCTTGGCGACAGCTTTGATGTTATAACCAATGCCGGTCGTCCCCCACATATAAATCACGGCATGCGCATTACCCGGATCGTAATTGGCCGCAGCCTTCATCAACTCAGGGTCCATATTCTTCAGATTGGGTAATTTTGACTTGTCGAGTTTGGCATAAACACCGGCGGCAATTTGGCGCTGGAGAAAATCAGAGGTCGGCACCACCACATCATAGCCGGAACTGCCGGCCAGCATTTTTGCTTCCAACACCTCATTGGAGTCATAAACGTCATACGTCACCTTGATGCCGGTTTTGGCTTCAAATTGCTTGATCGTGTCCTCTGCGATGTAATCTGACCAGTTATAAATGTGCAGTACTTTTTCAGTGGCCAGGACCGGGTTGGTCATCATTGCGGCAAGAACTGCGGTTGCGAGTAGTTTATTCATTCAGCTTTCTCCTTTTGGTGTTTGCGTAAGAGGCTATCCGAGAACAGAGAACCTACTGCGGACAAACGGACTTCGGCCTGACTTTCCTATGATTTTCGTTAAATGCAATCAACATCCCCCTCCAAATCTGCTTTCTCTCGCTACGAGCGCCATGATTGGCACAAGTACCGTGAATGGCACAAGTACCGTGAATGGCACAAGTACCGGTTTTGCAGGAGCCACAAACTGTTCGGCTCCTATTCTCGGACAGCCTCCCGGTTATATTGTCTCAAGATAGGTGGCGAATTCAAAATCCGATATTTGTCGGGCAAAGGTAGCGTATTCCTGTTTTTTGCACGAAGCAAATAGATTGCACAATAATGGCGAAAAAATCAATGATGAAATTTTGCTTTTTTCAAAAACCGAAATGGCTGTACGCCAGTCATCGGGTAGCTGTGTGGTCCGTTCCGGAAAGCAATCACCTACTACCGGTTGATCCGGTAGCTGCTTTTTTTCAATACCGATCAGTGCGGCGCCCATGATTGCTGCAAGAACCAGATAGGGGTTGGCATCCGCACCGGCAACGCGGTGCTCAATGCGTCGGGCCACGGGCGAGCCACCTGGAATACGAATCGCCGCATGGCGGTTTTCATAGCCCCAACATGCGCTGCTTGGGGCGTGGGTATGCGGCTGTAAACGTCGATAGGAGTTAAGGTGTGGAGCGAAAATTAAGGTTGACGGGGCCATAGCATCAAGCAGTCCGGCAACAGCGTATCGCAGCGTTTGCGATCCTTGATCGCTGCCGTCGTCAAAAATATTCTCACCCTGCTCATTTAATAGGGAAAAATGGATATGTAGTCCGTTGCCGGCCCGCTCTGGATAGGGCTTCGCCATAAATGAGGCGCACAGCTGATGCTTGCGCGCCATTCCTTTGACAATCCGTCTGAACAACATGGCATCATCGGCCGCGCGCATGGCATCATCGCGATGCAACAGGTTGATTTCAAACTGCCCGGTTCCACCTTCGGCCAATGCCGTATCCACCGGAATACCCTGTTCGGCACAGGCGGAATATACATCGCTGAAAAATCCATCGAACTGATCCAGCTCATCAATGGAATATACTGCGTTGGCAGCAAGTGGTTTTCCCGTTAGTGGAGATTTTGGTACCACAGGCCGGGTTTGTGACGCATCAAGCAGATAAAACTCCAACTCGGTGGCCACAACCGGCTTCAAACCATGCGCGGTGTATCGTTCAAGCACACTAGCCAGCGCACAGCGCGGGTCAGCAGAAAACGGTTTTCCGGATTCGTCCCGCAACCACAAGGGGATGAGACCGCTGGGCTGGTTCAACCACTCCATGGGTAAAATATGGCGGCCAGTCCACTCCAAAATGCCGTCGCCATCTCCGCTCTCGTAGACCAATGTCGAGTCTGCAACATCATTGCCCCAAATATCGACGCTTGTACAGGACAAAGGAATACGTAAGCCGCCGGTCAGGGCCTTTTTTGCCTGCCCGACAGGAATAAGCTTGCCGCGTATCAGACCATTTAAATCACAGACGCCGGCACGCAGATTTTCAATCTCTGGCCGTGCATTCAACCAAGTGAGCACGTATTCTATAGTTGATTTCATAGGTCTACCATGCCTGCAACACCAATATGATCACATCAATACTGGAAACGGCTTATCTTGAAGACTCGAAGATAGAATGCCTATTTATACCAGCAATAGAACGGCATTGGAAATATGTCAAGAAAATTATCCCATACAACCGAGTCAGTCCTGTGGTACGTAATACTTGAAGCGCTCCTGGACCACTGCGATTTCTGTATCGGGCAGAACATGACCACCACCGAGCAAGAGACTGTGGTAATACTGCCGTGCCAGGGTCTCAAGCTCGACTGCACACCACATGGCCTGCTCCAGCGTCTTTCCCAGGGCCAGCATGCCATGATTGGCTAACAGGCAAGCCTCACGGTCTTGCAACGCCACAAGTGCGTTATGCGAGAGCTCATCGGTTCCGAAGGTCGCATACTCCGCACAGCGAACACTGGCGCCGCCAAAGGCCGCGATCATATAATGCACTGCCGGTATCTCTTGCCGCAAGATACTCAGAATGGTGGCAAAAGTGGAATGGGCATGCACAATAGCACCGACCTCCGGGCGCGCCATCATGATATCGAAATGCATAGGCCATTCCGTTGAAGGCCGACAGGGCCCATCCCAGTGACCCCGTTCTACCGCCAGGGGCATGCTGGCAATATCTTCCGTTTGCATCCGTGCGTAGGGAATACCGCTGGGAGTAATCAGCATCCGGTCTCGATCACGAATGCTGATATTACCGGAGGTGCCCTGATTCAGACCGCTCTCATTCATGGCCAGACAGTGCTCGATAATGGACTGACGTAGCAGTAATTTACTCATTTAGAGCACTCATAGGGTATTTTCATCTTATCCGAAGGGCTCAAGCAAAGTCTCCTAAAACAACGCCAGCAATAGCGCCCCAAACAGGATTCGGTAGATACCAAAGGTGACGAAGGTAAATTTTTCCAGAAAACGGATAAATAATTTCATCACAAAATAAGCAACTACAAACGACACCACAAAACCGATCATCAGGCTGCCCAAGTCGGTACTACTGAATTCCCGATAATGCTTGAGCAGGTCAAAGCCGCTGGCGGCCAGCATCACCGGCACGGCCAACAGGAATGAAAATTCAGCACTGGCCCTGCGGCTCAGACCCACCAGCAAGGCGCCGACTATGGTCGAACCCGCACGGCTGGTCCCGGGAATCAAGGCAAAACCCTGGGCCACGCCGATCCACAGGGCCTGCCGATAGCTGACCTGTTCGACCTCGGACACCTCAGCTATTCGATCTCGCTGCAGATATTCGATAATCAGGAACACAATACCGCCAACGATAAACATCACGGCCACCACCTGTACCGAAAACAACGCCTTGATCTGCCGATGAAATAGCAGGCCAACAACACCTACGGGCACAAAGGCCACCGCCAGTTTCAGCCACAGAGGAAAATATTCCAGCCGCAACTTGTCTTTGTAATTGGCCACTACGGCCAAAATTGCGGCCAGCTGAATAATGACCTCAAAGGCTTTATTGTTATCCGTTTGTGCCACACCCAACCACTGGCTGACAACAATCAGATGGCCCGTCGAAGAAACCGGCAAAAACTCGGTCAGGCCCTCGATAATACCGAGTATGGCCGCATCAAAATAATCCATTGTCGGAGAGCATCCCCTGTGGTTAGACGCCGTGAATAAAACTAAGGGAAGTGATCAGCTTGATTCAAAAAAACAGTTATTTGAAAACAGGCCAGCTTATCCAGCGTATGCTGTTAAAAAAAGGCAACCACGACTGTACCATAATCTGCTTCTCCTACTCAGGCAAAACTTAGGAGGCTGTCCGAGAACAAGATGATTTTTTGTCATTGATGTTGTGAATATTCATTTTTTCACCAGTTTACTGACTCAACTCCCTATTGTTGCGGAAATTCCCCAATTACGAATTGTATATCAGGGCGTCAATCCCCCCAAATGGGGGGCTATATTAAATACTTACCTTGGACCGACAGCACACTTTCCAGCGTCATCTTGTAACAGTTAAGCTGCCCAGAAATGAAAGAAGAAAGGGGTCAAGATAGGGAAAGGGGTCAAGTATCATATGTCAGGAGTATCATATTGACGGTTATAATCATAATTGATATGATTTTCCCATGTCGTAAAACTAGGGACATATATGGTCCGTCCCGCGTTGCAAGGAAAAGTTTGATCGGCAAGTAAGGAACAAGCATACATATGTCCGGCCT
>DRJH01000151.1 GCA_011052285.1 Gammaproteobacteria bacterium | reverse complement strand
TGAAGCCCTGACCATCGTAGTAATCAACGCCGGCAAAGTTCAGGCCCAGCTTGGTATCGCGGGTTGCGGTCCAGGTGGTGTTGCGGGACAACACGTCCACTTCACCCGATTGCAGGGCGGTGAAACGCTCTTTGGCGGACAACGGTACAAACTTGACCTTCGAAGCATCCCCGAAGACGGCAGCAGCAATAGCACGACATACATCAACATCGATACCGGTCCAGTGGCCTTTAGCATCCGGATTGGAGAAGCCGGGCAAGCCCTGACTGACACCACATTTGACAGCACCTTCCGCCTTGGTATCGGCCAGTGTGCCGGCATAGGTGGCGCCAGCAGCCGCTACGGACAGAACAGCTGTAGATACAGCAAGTGTTTTTACTAAGTTCATGGAATATCCTCTTGATTCATTAACTATTAAATGCACTTTATGACCTGGGCGGACGTTGATATCCAGCATCACTGTATACACTGACGCCAGCGACTGCCTACTCATCTGCCCTCCTTTGGCCTGCTAAGCGTACACAAGGAAGGCTTTCTTAACAAGAGCCATTCTGTTGCTTTTTTGCACAAAATAGCAAATTTTGAAGCTGTGAACAGCCAAATGGTAGCAACTCTATATCGATTCGTGGAATCCAGTCACTGTAAAGCAACAACCGTGTCACTATATTCGAAAAAAAACCCGGCACGAATGCCGGGCTTTTCAGCAACTACATTGACTCATACAGCCACTTACTTAATTGGCGTAATCGTATTTTCCATTCTTCCATTCGTAGAAAACATAACCAGGTGCCGTCACATCGCCCTTGCTGTCAAAGCCGATTTTACCGATGACGGTGTTAAACTGCTTGCTGTGCAACACCTTTGCAAGTGCATCCGCCTTTGTGGATCCGGCCTTTTCAGCAGCTTGAGCAAAAGTCTGAACTGCGGCATAGGTATAGAGCACATAGCCTTCCGGCTCGATGCCCTTGTCACGGAAGGCCTTGACTACGGGTGCTGCAGACGGATTTTTACGCGGGTCGGGACTGAACGTCATCAAGGTGCCTTCCCCCGCTTTGCCGGTGATAGACCAGTACTCACTGGTCACCAGGGCATCACCGGAAATCAGCTGGGTCTTCATACCCTGAGCACGCATCTGCCGTACAATCAAGCCGGCCTCGGTATGATAACCCCCAACATACAGCACATCGATATTGGCTTTTTTGAGCTTGGAGACAAGAGCCGAATAGTCTTTTTCACCGGCAGTATACGCCTCGTACATCTTCTCTTTGCCACCGGCCGCATGCAGTGCAGAACGGGTTTCATCCGCAAGACCTTTACCATAAGCGGTCTTATCCTGAATAATGGCAATATTCTTGCCGGCATAATGTTTCGCCAGATACTGGCCGGCTACCTTACCCTGCTGATCATCACGACCGCAGACGCGGAACACGGTATTACCACCTTCATCGGTCAATTTAGGATTGGTTGAAGCCGGGGAAATCATTAGAATTCCTTCTTCCTCATAGACCTTGGATGCTGGAATCGAAGACCCGGAGCAAAAATGCCCGGCCATGAATACGACACCCTTGTTGACCATCTGGTTAGCTACTGCCACAGCCTGCTTGGGGTCGCAGGCATCATCACCGATGTTCAATACCAGTTTCTGACCCAGCACACCGCCGGCCTTATTGATATCGGCTACTGCCTGCTCGGCACCCGCCTTCATCTGGGCACCGAAGCTGGCATACTGCCCAGTCATGGGCCCTGCAGTCGCTATCTGGATGTCAGCTTGGGCGGTACCCAGGCTGAAGATCCCGGCTATAGCTGCTGACACCAGCAACTTTTTATTGGCAATCATAATTCACTCCTCATATTAAATAGGTAACAACAGTTACGAAAACAACCTAATAGTTCAGATAAACCACGGCGGTGATTCTAGCACAGCTGCTACCTCCGCAAAGTGGAATCAGCCCGACGTTTTTTCGTGACGATCAAGATCACGCCAGGAGAACCAACTCGACTTTTGATATAGCCAAGGGTACTGTTTCACCATCTTGCTAACACGGCTGATTCGGAAACTAACCAACCCAATCAGCAAAATAACCGACGTATCAAGCAGATACCTGCTGACAGATAACAGTTCTTGCTGATACAGAGCGTAGAGTAGAAAACGGTCGACCAGCCCCAATAACAGACTGTAACCGAGTACCTGCTTCCAGGAACTCCAATTATTGGCAACAGCCCGACCCATCATCCAGGACGCGGAACCCACCACCAGCAAGGTCATACCAATAAATAGCGACCAGTTCATACCTTAGCACCTCCCTCAAGATAAGCTGAGCGGACTTCCGGGTTATTAAGCAACTCCTCTCCACCACCAGACAATGTAATCCGGCCATTGACCATAACATAACCTCGACTGGCCAGACGCAAGGCGTGAAATGCATTCTGTTCCACCAATAAAATGGTAACCCCATCCTCTTTGTTAATCTGTTCGATTACCTGAAATATCTGCTTGACTACCAACGGTGCCAAGCCCAGCGAAGGCTCATCAAGCAGCAGCATCTTGGGGCGACCCATCAGGGCACGACCAATGGCCAACATCTGCTGTTCGCCTCCCGATAGTGTGCCGCCCTTCTGGCTGGCCCTTTCCTTGAGGATTGGAAACAAGTCGGTAACCCGCTCCAGGTCGTTATCGAAATAGGATGGTTCACTGGTCAGCGCACCCATCATCAAATTTTCCAGCACCGTCATACGCGGGAAAATACGGCGTCCCTCTGGCGACTGGGCAATTCCCTGGCGCACAATCCGATCCGTAGTCAGACGAGAAATATCCTGGCCCAGAAAATGAATACTGCCACCCGCAGCACGGGGGTTGCCACAAATCGTCATCAGCAGTGTTGATTTGCCGGCTCCGTTGGCGCCGATCAAAGAAACGATTTCTCCCTCATTGACCTGTAAATCAACACCACGGAGCGCATGGATTTTCCCATAGTAGGTTTGTACGCCGACTACTTTAAGCATCCTGTCTCACTCCTGGCAAATCTTCAGCAATCTTTTGAGGAAGCTGTGAATCTTCATCTTCACCCAGATAAGCACGAATAACCACTGGATCATTCGCAACCATTACAGGTGTACCGTCTGAAATCTTGCGACCATAATCGAGCACAACGATATGGTCAGATATTTCCATTACTACGCTCATATCATGCTCAATCAGCAACAATCCTACCTGATGTTCATTTTTAATATAATTTAATAACGCATTAAGCTCTGAAGACTCTTTGGGATTCAACCCAGCAGCGGGTTCATCCAGGCACAGCAGGGCCGGCCTGGTACACATGGCACGGGCAATTTCGAGCCGTCGCTGTGCACCATAGGGCAGGTTGGCAGCATCCTGGTCGGCGTATTCCAACAAACCGGTCCGCTGTAACCAATAGCGCGCCTTATTGATGGCCTCTTTTTCAGCCTGCCGATACCCTTTCATCCCCAACAATCCGGCGAAACTGAGTTTCGATGCCCGCATCAATACATTATGCTGCGCCACAATCAAATTTTCCAACACCGACATGGCACCGAATAGACGGATATTTTGAAATGTCCTTGCCACATGCGCTTGCTGGGTAATACGAAAACCTTCCATACGCTCGAGTAAAAACTCACTATCCGAATGATGTAGACCTAAACGACCGTATGTAGGCGAATAAAAGCCGGTAAGACAATTGAAAATAGTCGTCTTGCCAGCACCATTAGGGCCGATGATGGCAGTGATTTCCCCCGCCTTGGCAGTGAACGAAACATCATCAATCGCCGTCAGACCACCGAACTTCATGGTCAGGTGCTCCACCTGCAGCAGAACGGGTTGATCCTCCGGAGTTCCATTCATGACTTTTGTTCCGCTACCAAATCAGGTGATGGCTCCTCCGGGTGATCAGCAAGTCGTACCGTCGGCTCACGGTTGGACAACAGACCGCGTGGCTTCCAGACCATGATCGCCACCATCAAGGCACCGAAGGCCAGCATTCGAAAATCCGCCAGAGAACGAAACATCTCAGTACCACCGATCAGCAGCACAGCAGCCAGCACCACACCGATCTGACTGCCCATACCACCGAGCACCACAATCGACAAAATAACTGCTGATTCGATAAAGGTAAAACTTTCCGGACTGACGAAGCCCTGGCGGGTAGCGAAAAATGAGCCTGCAAAACCGGCAAACATGGCGCCGATGGCGAAACCGGAAAGCTTGGTATTGGTTGGATTAATACCCAGTGACCGGGAGGCAATTTCATCTTCCCGCAAGGCTTCCCAGGCCCGTCCAATCGGCAACCTGCGAATCCGCAAGGTAAAGAAATTGGTCAGCAAAGCCAGCAACAGAATCAGGTAGTACAGAAAAATGATCCGATGCATGGAAGAGTAGTCCAGCCCGAAGAAGGAGCTGAAACTATCTGTACCTTCAGGAACGTGACGTTTGAAAGGCAGTCCAAAAAAACTGGGGCGGGGTATCCCGCTGATACCATCCGGGCCATTGGTAAAGGTGTACCAGTTAAGCAGAATGATGCGAACGATTTCACCAAAACCCAAGGTCACGATAGCCAGATAGTCGCCACGCAGGCGCAATACCGGAAAACCCAGCAGAATACCGAAACTGGCTGCAAGCAAACCCGCCAACGGCAGGCTGACCCAGAATGACCAACCCAGCTGAGTGGACAACAGCGCGTAGGAATACGCTCCGACCGCATAAAAAGCCACATAACCCAGATCCAGCAGTCCAGCGAGGCCGACAACAATATTAAGGCCCCAACCCAACATGACATAGGTCAGAACCAAAGTTGCGATATCGACAATATAGCGGTTAGCAAACGGCATCATCGGCAGAGTCAGGGCAAAAGCAATCAATAACGGTGCCACATAGCGGGTGAATATTTGTATACGTGAGTCGCTCTTCCCGCTATCGCTCGCGGTCAAACCCAAATCAGCAACAGGCCTGTTGTTCAGAATCTCGCGCCTCCAGGCCAGCAATAATCGACCTACTGCAGTCGCGACAACAGCAATCAACAACCATAACCAGCGGCTTCTAAGGCCAAGACCACCGGGGTTATCCACAACCCGCACCCCGACCAGCTCAAAAAACAGCACTAGTGCAATCAAACCCGCTACCAGTGATTCTTTGACGATGCGGGACCAGTTCACTGCTCTTTGTGGTGTATTCTGCATGGGTTAAGTCTCCGCCTCAAACCTTTTCCACTTCCGGCTGCCCCAGTAATCCGGTGGGAAAAAAGATCAGTACCAGTACCAGTACCGAGAATGCGGCAACATCCTTATATTCAATGGTGAAATAGGCGGACCAAAAGGTTTCGATCAAGCCGATGATCAGGCCACCGAGCATGGCGCCTGGCAGGGAGCCGATGCCACCAAGTACCGCCGCAGTAAATGCCTTCATGCCGGCCAGAAACCCGATGTAAAAATCAATAACCCCGTAGTAAAGCAAAAACAGCATCCCGGCTACCGCAGCCAGTAATGAGCCAATGATAAAGGTCAGAGAAATCGTGCGGTCCACATTGATGCCGAGTAATGAGGCCATCAGGCTGTCCTGCTCACAAGCTCGCTGCGCCCGACCCAGCGCCGTTTTCGATATCAACGTTGCAAAAATTGCCATCAGGATGACAGTTACCAGAACGATGGTGATCTGCATATAACTAAGTACAACAGAAAAATGCGCGGATTTCATCAATATGAAATGACCTTCAATAACCGGCTGTAACGGTCGTACCCGGGCACCTTGCAGTAACTGCACGTAGTTTTGCAGAAAGATCGACATACCGATAGCTGAAATCAATGGAGCCAGGCGAAACGAACCACGCAGGGGCCGATAAGCCAGTCGTTCAACCGTCCATCCGTATGCTGCAGTGATCACCATGGTAACCAGTAGCGTGACCAGTAGCGCCAATGGCAACCAGATACCGCCGAGAATACCGAGCGCAATAAATGTCATCAGCGCTATGAACGAGCCCACCATGAAAATATCGCCATGAGCAAAATTGATCATGCCGATAATGCCATAGACCATGGTATAGCCGATCGCGATCAGGCCATAAATTGAGCCCAGGGTAACCCCATTGATTAATTGCTGAACGAAATACTCCACATCTCCTCCTTGCCCCAGACCAGCCACTATGACTGCCTTATGCGGGTATTGCCCAGGAGGCTATCCGAGAATAGAGAACCTCTTCTCGGGCAACCTCCCAGCTCCTCATTTAAATGTAAAAGCTTGTGCGAGGACTCTTCGACCTAAAATCGGTGGCGATTGTAGCACAAACTGCCAATTGATCTCTTAACGCAACAACCCTTACCGGAATACTCACTCTGATGACACATCTGCAGCCATTCGAGGGCTTTTTTGTGGTCTACTGACCAAAGCAACACCACAGATAATGAGTAGCAATGCCAGCAGGGCATTCCAACCCGGGCGCTCATGCAAAACTAACGACCCCCAATATACACCCAACACCGGAATCAGGTAGTTGATCTGGGAAAAGACCGTCGCTCCGACAGAGCGAATGAGTCGAAAATACAACAGTGTTGCCAACGCAGTGGCGAATACACCAAGAATACCGATTGCGGCAAATGCCTGCAGGCTGGGCCTGAGTTGTGACGGCTGTTCAACAACAAACGCGGCCAGTAACAACAGGATAGTACCGACCAGGATCGACCCGGCTGACATCACAATACCCGTCTGTTTGACATATCGGCGTACAAATATTGTTGTTGTCGAATAACATATTGTGCCCAACAAAACGGCCAACAGTCCGGTAACCTGTTGTGAGAGTCCTGCCAGGGCCTCAAAACCAACCAGTACCAAAAGGCCGGTGAACCCCAAGGCAATACCGAGAAATTTGTGAGGTGTCAATTGCTCCTCAGCGATAAAAAAATGTGCCAGTGTCGGCACCAGTACTGGCATAATTGCCATCATGATTGCAGCGTTGCCACTGTTGATGTATTGCTCACCCCAAGCGATGAGAAAAAATGGCAGGGCATTGCTGAACAGGCCCACAAAAACACACTGACCCCACACTTTGCCCGTTTGTGGCAGGCGTTGACCTTGAAGAAACAAGATAGCCAACAGTACAATGCTGGCCAGCAACATGCGACCAGCAGCTAATGTCACGGGTGTCACTGTAATCAGAGCAATCTTGATCATCAGGAAGGAGCTACTCCAGATCGTTGCCAGCAGTACCAACAGCGCATATTCAGCTGTACGACTCGATTTCATAGGCTTTTCTGTTCCATTGTTGCTCCGAAAGTCTGTTTGGATCATCATCTACAGACACCAAACCAATCACCGATTTCACAAACCGCGAAGAATACTGCATTTTGCTCCACTTCGGTTCCTGTTCTCGGGCAGGCTTCTAGAGAGGTATGAATTGAACCAGTTATTGTCCGCAAAAAAATCCAGGCCTGAACTTGAAGAGCCAGTCTTTCAGGTCTATAACAACCACAGCCCAGCAGATGTTTTACTGGTCTGTGATCACGCCAGCAATCAGATTCCGCAACCTTTTCGGCAACTTGGTGTGAATGAAGAAAACCTGCGTCGCCACATTGCCTTTGATATCGGCGCTGCCAATGTTGCTACTAAGCTGGCAGATCGACTACATGCCACTCTGATTACATCTGGTTTTTCACGGCTTTTGATCGACCCTAATCGTTTCCCGGAAGACTCAAACTGCATTCCCGATTGCAGTGATGGCACGCCGATTCCCGGAAACCGGAACCTGTCTGCAGCAGACCGGGACTATCGCTACCGGCATTTTTTTCATCCTTACCACCAGGCAATATCTGTGCAGCTGGAGCATTTCTATAACCAATTTATTGTCCCCATAGTCATTTCCATACACAGCTTTACGCCGGTGATGGGTGGTATTCAGCGCCCTTGGCATGTTGGTGTGCTATGGGATAAAGATGATCGTATTGCCAGCCCTTTGCTGGCCGCGTTGCGCTGTGAACCCGGACTTCATGTCGGTGATAACAAGCCCTATCACGCCAAAGAACCGGTCGGCTACACCATGGAGTGGCATATTGAACGAGCCGGACTACCCCACGCCCTGCTGGAAATTCGCCAGGATCTGATAGCCGATGAGGGAGGGGCCTCGGAATGGGCAGAACGCCTGGCACGTGCTTTCCAACCGATTATTTCTGATATGTCGTTACGCCACCATGGGAGCACAATACCATAGGAACACAAGCATGATTGCCGAACCTGATTTCACGATTGGCATTGAAGAAGAATATCTACTGATCGACCCGAAGACCCGCAATCTGATCCAGGTCTTCCCGGACGGGATGCTCGAGCGCTGTGAAAAAGAGCTCCCGAATCAGGTATCACCCGAATTTCTGCAGTGCCAGATTGAAGTGGGCACCAAGGTTTGTGGTTCGGTAAAAGCTGCACGCGCGGATCTGGCCCATCTGCGTAAAACTTTGATTGAAATTGCCGAGCAATTCGGGCTACAGATGCTGGCAGCTTCGACCCACCCTTTTGCGCAAAGCTTGGAACAACGCCAGACACGCAAACAACGATATGAGATGCTGGCCGAAGACCTGCAAGCAGTGGTTCATCGCCTGGTGATCTGCGGTATGCATGTGCACGTTGGCATCGGAGACGATGATTTACGTATCGACCTGATGAATCAGGCTTCCTACACGCTGCCTCATATTCTGGCCCTTTCGACCTCTTCTCCGTTTTGGGAAGGCTGTGATACGGGTCTGAAGTCCTACCGGATCGCGGTCTGGGATGAATTGCCTCGTACCGGCCTGCCTGAGCAATTTGACAGCTACACAGAATACCGGCGCCACGTCGATCTGCTGGTCAAAGCAGGCATTATCGAAGATGGTACCAAGCTGTGGTGGGACATCCGCCCCAGTGAGCGCTACCCGACTCTGGAGATGCGTATCTCAGATATCTGCACCCGTCTCGATGATGGTATTTGTATTGCCGCAATCTATCAATGCTGGCTAAGAATGCTGTTTCGCTTACGCCGCAATAATCAGCGCTGGCGCCAATATTCGAATATGCTGATCGACGAAAACCGCTGGCGGGCACACCGCTACGGTACGGACGAAGGGTTGGTGGATTTCGGACATGCCGGTATCGTGCCCTATGCAGACCTGTTTCTGGAAATGCTGGAATTGATTCATGAGGATGCTATAGCACTGGACTGTGTTGACGAATTACAACATGGCCTGGAGATTGTTCGACAAGGTACCAGTGCTCACCGCCAACTCAATGTCTACTACCAACGGCTAAAGCAGGGTGAGAGCAACCAGCAAGCACTAACCGCAGTCGTTGATATGCTGGTCGAAGATACTCGCCGGGGCTTGTAACTGGAGTCGTTGCACCCCATTACATGCCTAACCTGACTGCCATCCTGCAGGCAGCTACCTGGGAGGCTGTCCGAGAATAGGAGCCGACCGGTTTGTTGCTCCTGCAAAACCGGCACTTGTGCCATTCACGGTACTTGCGCCATCCATGGCGGTCGTAGCGAGGGAAAACAGATTTGAGGTCGATTTTTTCATGATTCGAGGCGAATACTTGTTGTATTTAGCGAGAATCAGGGGAAAATCGGGCCAAAGTCCGCTTATCCGCAGTAGGCTCTCTATACTCGGACAGCCTCCTAACTCTTCACTGATCATAAAGGTATCAACAACATGTACGGATTTAACACTACAGTCTCCTGCTCCATGGATGCGGCCGTGGAAAAAGTGACCACAGCACTCGCGACCGAAGGTTTCGGCATTCTGACTGAAATCGATGTCCAGGCAGCGATGAAAAAGAAGCTCGACCTTGACACCCCTCCCTATCTTATTCTGGGTGCTTGCAATCCCTCGCTAGCACATCAAGCCCTGGAAGCTGAACCGGACATTGGCTTACTGCTGCCATGTAATGTCGTTGTTCGCGAAGAGGCCAACGGTACTGTCATCGTTGCGTTTATGGACCCGGAGGCCGTCCTCGGTATTGTCGGCCGTGATGACATCCAGCCTTTGGCCAAAGAGGTCAAGGCGCGACTGCTACGAGTCCGTGACCAGGTGGCTGCGGGAAGCTGACCAAACACCGAGAATCTGCTGCAAAAATGGCAGCACCACCATTCCGTCTGATAACGCTTGAGCGGCTAACATTCGGGTTCCGTCTGCTCTTGGTGCTGGCATTGCTGATCACTACCGTCATACTGGTGATCCCGGTACCAGCCGTCGTTCCAGATGTAATCGGACTGGATAAACTGGAACATATGCTGGTATTTTCAGTGCTGGCCGGGCTGGTCGATTACGCTTTCCCCAAAAGCCATTTCAATCTTGTCAAGGCCCTGCTGCTACTTGCTTACGGCGTTCTCATGGAACTGGTACAATGGCCCTTACCCTATCGGTCTTTTTCTCTGCTCGACATGGTTGCCGATGGCAGCGGGCTAGTACTGTACCGATTCCTCGGCAGCTACTTTGCGGGCATGCCAATATTACGCCTGCGCTGGCAATCACATGTAGAGAAATGACAGCTGGTCGGTCATTTGGTAACAGTATTCCATTACTGTGGTGACAGATCGGGCGGCTCCTGCTATCTTGCGCTGGATGGGGCCGAGTTTTACTCAACGTAAGCTACCGGGAAAACTATGGAGAAATTCACCATGAATAAAACAATTTCTGCTGTCGTAAAAAAAGCATCAGTTCCTGTAATTGCAGGAGTGATGACCTTGTCGCTGGTTGGCTGTGCCGCGAATCGTGAAGAAAGTGGTGCTTTAACCGGTGCAGTTGTTGGTGGAGTCGTCGGCTCACAGATTGGCGGGGGCTCCGGCAAGGCCATTGCCACCGGTGTTGGCTTCCTGCTTGGCGCGATTATCGGTGGTGATATTGGTCATACCCTGGATGTCATGGATGAACGTAACGCCCAAAACGCACTGGAGCATAACCGTACCGGGCAAGCAACTACATGGGATAATCCCGATGCGGGGAAAGAGGTCACCGTAATACCAACCCGGACTTTTCGGTCAGATTCCGGAGGTTATTGTCGTGAATACCAGACTGATGTCGTAGTCAATGGTCAGAGCCAACAGGCCTACGGTACCGCCTGCAGACAGCCGGACGGTAGCTGGAAAATTATGCGGTAAAAGCCTAGGAGGCTGTCCGAGAACAGAGAACCTACCCGTCAATCAGACACAAAGTTAGCCAGCAGATACTACTTAGGCTGATAACACTACTCGAATACCGTCAATAATAAACTGTACGGCCAGAGCGGATAGAACGACCCCCATTACCCGACCGATCACATTGACGCCGGTCAGCCCCAATATCTTTAGTATGTGTTGCGAAACCAATAACAGCAGCAGGGTCAGCAGCAGAACTGCCAGCAGTACGCCAATAATGCTCGCTTGTTGTACCGTATTTCCCTGGCTATGACTCATCATCAGCATCACAGAAGCAATAGCACCGGGTCCCGCGATCAGTGGAATAGCCAGCGGAAACACGGAAATATCTTCACTGGCATAAGCCTCTTCATTTTCATTGCGAGTTGTTGAACTCAGACCAGTCTTACGCGCAAATACCATATCAATGGCGATCAAAAACAGCAAAATACCACCGGCAATCCGAAATGCGGGCAAACTAATTCCCAAACTATCCAGGATGAAATTTCCGGCAAAGGCAAACAGCAACAATACTGCTGTAGCTACAGCGATACCGGTTAACAGCATCTGGCGACGGTGCTGTATGCTGTGATTAGCGGTCATGGCCGCAAAAATTGGCGCCAGACCAAATGGATCCATCACTACCAAAAAGGTGACCAGAGCGTGGGTTGTGATTGCTTCCATACTTCTTCCTTGTTACCAGCAGATTAAACGATCGAAAAATACCTGGGTTCATTACCTGGAGGCTGTCCAATAATAGCAGCCGACCGGTTTGTTGCTCTTATTCTGGAATAGCCTCCAAGGCGCCCTGGGGGGGTAAATAAATTTGGCGCTATTCTGCCACATCCTCTTATGATCTTCATACAACAATCACGTCCTTTTGATATACTAGGTGGACGGTTATGCGACGTGCAGCCCTCAATGATTCCCACCATCTTCCTCGTGATTGAGACTTCAACTTCACCTATCAGAATCCCACTTTCAAGGCGGCCATGAGCCCGTTCTTCAGCTCTTTATTGCGGCCGTTTATTCTTCTCTGCCAACAAGGAGATCAACCATGCTATTGAATGACAGTACTCTGTTCAAGCAACAAAACTACATCGACGGCCAATGGATAGATGCCGATGACGGTACTACCCTGGAAGTCACCAATCCAGCCAATGGTGAGCGTATTGGCAGCATCCCCAATGCTGGAACCAACGAAACGCGCCGTGCCATCGAGGCGGCAAACCGTGCCTGGCCGACCTGGCGCGCCCTACCGGCCCGCGAACGCAGTACGATTGTTCATCGCTGGTATGAACTGATGATAGAAAATCAGGAGGATCTGGCCCGGATTATGACTCTGGAGCAAGGCAAGCCGCTGCAGGAGGCAAAGGGTGAGATTGGCTACGCCGCCTCTTTTCTCCAGTGGTTTGCAGAAGAGGGTAAGCGCACCTATGGTGAGGTGATCCCAACACAACAGAATGACCGCAGGCTGGTGATTATCAAGCAACCTGTGGGAGTTTGCGCGGCAATCACACCTTGGAATTTTCCCTCGGCCATGATTACCCGTAAAGCAGGCCCAGCCCTGGCGGCCGGGTGCCCGATGGTAGTTAAACCAGCGTCACAAACCCCCTATTCTGCACTTGCTTTGGCAGTATTGGCCGAACGAGCCGGCGTGCCAGCGGGTGTTTTTAGTGTTGTTACCGGCTCCAGTTCTGCTATTGGTGCACAAATGACCGGCAATCCCACGGTTCGCAAAGTAACCTTTACCGGTTCCACTGCAGTTGGCAAGTTGCTGATGCAGCAGTGCTCAGGAACCCTGAAGCGAATGTCGCTGGAATTGGGCGGCAACGCTCCGTTTATTGTCTTCGATGATGCTGACCTGGATGCAGCCGTAGTCGGCGCCATGCAATCAAAATATCGTAATGCCGGCCAGACCTGTGTCTGCGCCAATCGCCTGCTGGTACAACGCGGTGTCTATGATGCCTTCACCGAAAAACTAACAAGTGCTGTCAAGGCACTGAAGGTGGCTGATGGTTTCGAGCCAGATGCCGAGCAGGGCCCGTTAATTGATGACGCAGCGATCTCCAAGGTCGAAGAACATATCGCCGATGCCCTGGCTAAGGGTGCAAAAATAGTGATCGGAGGCCATCGTCACGCCAAGGGCGGCCATTTTTTCGAGCCTACGGTACTTACCGGTATCACTACCGATATGCTGGTCGCACACGAAGAGACGTTTGGCCCCGTTGCGCCGTTGTTCCGGTTTGATACTGAAGAAGAGGCCGTGGCCATGGCAAACGACACTGAATTTGGACTCGCTTCTTATTTCTACACACGTGACCTTGGTCGTGTCTGGCGGGTATCGGAAGCTCTGGAATACGGCATGGTCGGCATCAACTCCGGAATTATCTCCAATGAAATCGCACCGTTCGG